>JAEYAR010000184.1 GCA_023404715.1 Bacillota bacterium
GCTTAAATCTCCTCAGAGCGCTTTCCAGGGATTCATTCTCCCGAACTCGGATCTCAGACATGGTGTTATCCCTCCCCTCCGCTCATCTCGACGAACACATCCGATACGATATGGAACGGATGGTAACCGTGCACTTTATTATAACGCACCCGATGGTATTCGTCAACCTAAAATCCGAATTCTTCACAGCAATAATTTTGGGGCAGATTTTGCGGAGGCGATGATGCGGCATTTTCAAATGGGTTTCAGCCAAATTTCCATGCGCGTGGTGTCGGGCGCATGCGCAGGATACCGCTCTAGGCAAAACGGCTCGGTCGTAAGACCATGCCTGGGCAGCCATGTGTTAAAGAGGTATTGCTCGGCCTTATATAGCGCGTCCATCACCAGCGCTTCAAAGTTCTCCGCTTCAAATGTACAGACGATGTACGCCCCGGGCGCTAGCGTATAGGCCTCACATCCGTCCGGAACGGCCGGCTCCAGGATCCTTGCGCCCGCAAAATAATTGAAATACCCGGCTTCATCGCAGGGATAGGTGACGCCGATTTCTTCGTCATCCGCCGCCCAGCCGGCTACATCGCGCTTTAGCGCATGCAGCGTATCCCACAAAGCGGCCAATGGGTCGACGCCGGACACCGCCCCCAGGCCATCGACGAACGATACCGGCATCTTTTTCACAAAGCCTATGTAGTGCCTTTCCGTCTCGATCCTCTGCCGGGTAATTTCCAGCACGATCCCTTCTGTGACCAGCGGCACGCCCTCGTCGACCAGCACGTATTGCAGCTCCAATTGGGGCTTCGTCATACGATTGAGCGCCTGCGGCCGGCTGCGGTACGCCTCCGGCGTCATGCCGAACGTCTCCCGAAACGACCGGGTGAAGTGCTCGTGCGAGGCAAAGCCCAGCTCCAGCGCGATGTCCAAAATCCGGCTGTCCCCCGCCTGCAAAGCCTCGGTCGCCCGCGCGAGCCTACGCAACTTGACGTATTCGGCAACCGGTTTTTTTACCAAACGGCTAAAAAGTCGCTGATAGTAAAAGGGCGATAGCGCCGCGCGTCTGGCCAGGTCCTCGATCTCCAGCGGTTCCGCAAGGTGTGTTTCGATGTAATCCAGCGTCCATTGAATTTGTTCCCAAGCGTGCATATAATGCACCTCCCTCACCTACGAGGATAGCATGGATGGCGGGGCGTTCGCTTGTCTGCCCATGCTCTTTTTATACCGCCTCGCATCCATATGCCCGAATAGGCAATAGCTTGGCCGGCAGTCTGCTCTGCGTCACCCGCAGGGTCAGCCGCCGCAGCGTCACGGGGCGAAACCGGCAGATTCGCTTGTGGCCGATCACGGTTCCCTGAAAGATCCTCCGTCCGTCCGCCCAAAGATCAAAGGCCTCTACGCGCTGCCCTTGTAGGATGTTCTCCTGTAATACCGCGCAGGCGACCACCGTCGGCTCCGGAAACGTCAGCGTCACCGCGTCTTCCCCCTGCGCGCTCTGTACGGCCTTCAGCTCGCGCGCAAAGGCGCTGCGAAGCGCTTCGCCGAGTTCACGCAGTCTGCGCACGTCCGGATCGGCAATCCTGCCGCGCCGGTCGGGCGGCACATTCAAAAGCAGCGCGGCGTTCGCCCCCACCGAGCCATAGTAAATCATGAGCAACTCGTTCAGGCCGCGCACCTTGTCGTCCTCGTCTGCATGGTAAAACCAGCCCTTGCGGATCGACGTATCGACCTCTGCCGGATACCAAATCAGCTCCTTTGCCTGCCGGATCACCGCGCGGCTGCCCAGGTCCGCATCCGTCTCCAAAAGCCTGCGGCCAAATGCGCCGTCGTCCGCCTGCTGCGAGCGCTCGGCGATGCGCGCATTGTCGAAGAGGCTGGAAGGCACCACGCTCCACTCCGATTCGCGGCAGAGGCCCGCCTCGTTGCCGCACCAGCGCACGTCGGGCCCGCAGACGCTGATGACGGCCTGAGGCTGCTCCTCGCGGATGATCCGGTAATACCCCGGCCAATCGTACGCCTGCCGCTTCCCGTTCGCCCCCTCGCCGCAGGCGCCGTCGAACCAAAAACAAAAGAGCTCTCCGTAGTTTCTAGCCAACTCGCGCAGCTGGTTTTGATAAAACATGTTGTAGGCGTCCGAATCGCCGTAGCTCGCCTCGTGCCGATCCCACGGCGACAGATAAACGCCAAACCGGATGCCGCCGCGTCGGCAGGCTTCGCTGACCTCGCGCACGACGTCGCCTTTGCCACCGCGCCACGGGCTGTTCTTCACGCTGTGCTCGGTATAAGCGCTCGGCCACAGGCAAAAACCGTCGTGATGCTTACACGTCAAAATCAGCGCCCGCATGCCCGCGCTTTTCACGGCGGCGACCCATTGGTCGGCGTCAAAGTCCGTAGGGTTGAAAAGGGAGGGATCCTCGGTTCCGTCTCCCCACTCTCGATCCGTAAACGTATTGATGCCGAAGTGGGCGAACGCGTAAAACTCCAGCTGCTGCCAGCGGTACTGACGCATGGAAGGTACGACGCACGCCGCCCGTTCAATCCAATCTCCGCTCACCTTGTTTCCTCCTGTTCGGTCAGTCGTTTGGCTCTCCAAACGCCTCTTTGTGCCGCATAAAAAAGTCGAAATACGTGCGCACATTATTCAGCTCCGTCCACTTTCTGATATCCGCCGGTCGCGTATCCAGGTCGTAGATCTTCGCGCCCCGCATCGAGAGCAGGAAGGGCGAATGGGTAGAGATGACGAGCTGGCAGTCCGCATAGCGCGCCGATTCCTCCAAAAAGTCCGCCAGCTCGATCTGGCGCGCGGCGGAGAGGCTATTCTCCGGCTCGTCGAGCAGGTAGAGCGCGTCCGCATCGATGCGCTGACGGAAGTAAAAGCTCGCGCTCTCGCCGTTGGACTGCTCGCGCACGTTGTCCATCAGCTGATCGCACACAAAGGCGGACTGCGTCCTGCGGCGGGCGCTGTTCTGCTTCTTGAGCGCGTCGTAATCGTCCAGCGATCGCACCCGAACCGACGAATGGCGCGCCGCCGTGTGCGCCTCAAAGAGCCTCTCCTTTTCGCGGTCGATGCCCTCGTTCAGGCTGCGGATGCTGAGCATATATTCGAACACGTCGTCGCTGGTCACGATGCGGCTGCCCGGCGGAATCGGCCCCTCCTGCCATACGAGGCACCTGTCCACGTAGTCTTCAAAGAAGTTCGAGCGGTTGAAGGGCGTCTCGCGCGCGAGGCGCAGCTTTTCGGCGATGACGTTCAGCACGGTCGTCTTCCCCGACCCATTGCCGCCGTAAAGGATCGTGATGGGCTCAAAATCTATCCGTTCAAGGCCTGCGGCGGTGAGCACGCCGAAGGGGTACATCGTGCTATAGCAGGTCCGCTTGATGCCCATGCGAAAAGCCCATTCATCATCTGTGTTGGGGAATACGATGCGCTCCAGATAGATCATAACGCCCTCCGTTCCGATCGCCAACTATAAAAGGGCGCGGCCAAGCCGCCGCGCCCCTTTGATCCCTTAGCCCATTTGTCCCTCGAGCGCCCTGCCGCCAAGGATGTGCACGTGCAGGTGCCCAACGCTCTGCTGTGCGTCCGCGCCGCAGTTGGTCACCAGGCGGAATCCGCTCTGCGCCAACCCCAGCTCACCCGCGACCTGCGCGGCCGTGCGCAAAAGCTTCGCCAGGAACGCATCGCTCTCTTCGCGCGCCGCGTAGACGTCGCTCACGTGCTTCTTGGGGATCACCAGCACATGTACGGGCGCCTGCGGCGCGATGTCGTAAAACGCCAGCACCTCGTCGTCCTCATACGCCTTCTTCGAAGGGATCTCGCCCGCAGCGATCTTGCAAAACAGACAATCCTCCATGGTATCGCACTCCTTCTTCGGAACAGATGTCCCGCTTTTTTATGCCAGGCGAGCCGTAAGCCCGTCCTCCACGACGCCCTCGACGACCACATCCCGCACGTCGCCGGATTCCATGTCGCCGCCTACGCGAACGTGCACGTAGGTATCCGTATAACCCGTCATGCGCCCCTGCTCATCCCGCTCCTCGAAGAGCACGCGCTGGCGCGTGCCTACAAGCGCCGCCAGATAGTCCTGCGCGAGCTCTCCGCCCAGGGCGATCAGCCTGCGCGCGCGCTCCTCGCGCACGTGCCTGGGCACGCTGAGCGCCATTGCGGCCGCTGGCGTGCCCTCTCGCTCGGAGTAAGGGAACACGTGCATGCGCGAAAACCTGGCCTCCCGTACGGTCGCCAGCGTCTCCTCGAACTCCTGCTCCGTCTCCCCGGGAAAGCCCGTCATCACGTCCGTGGTCAGCGCGCAGCCGGGGAACGCCTCGCGCAGCATGCGGCAGGCCCGCAGGTACTCGCCCGACGTATAGCGCCTGCGCATGCGTTGCAACACCGCGTCGCTGCCGCTCTGCAGCGCGAGGTGAAACTGCGGGCAGACCTTGGGCATGCCTTGCAGCGCCTCGATGAATCCCTGCGTCACGATCACGGGCTCCAGCGAGCCCAGGCGGATGCGCAGCGCGCCCTTTGCATCGTGCGCGGCGCGGATGGCGTCCGCAAGCGTCGTGCCGTCCCTCAGATCGCGCCCGTAGCTCGTCAGGTGGATGCCCGTGAGCACCAGCTCGCGAAAGCCCGCGTCGCAAAGCGCCTGCGCCTCACGGCGGATCTCGGCCAGCGGACGCGAACGGATCGGCCCGCGCACGTAAGGAATGATGCAGTAGGCGCAGTAGCGGTCGCAGCCCTCCTGTATTTTCATCGTCGCGCGCGTATGCCCTTCGTGCGCATGCACGGTGAGCGCCTCAAACGGCGCGCGGCGCAGGCCCTCCACCGCGATCAGCGTCTCCCCCGACGCCTCGGCCTCTTCGAGCAGCTGCACGACCTCGCCGCGCCGCTGCGTGCCCAGGATCAAGCGCACGCCCGGCAGGCGCAATGTATCCGCCGCGCGCTGCGCCAGGCAACCCGTGACGACGATATGCGCCGCAGGGTTTTTGCGCGCGCAGCGCCGTATCGCCTGCATCGACTTCTTATCGCCGGTGCCGGTTACCGTGCAGGTATTGATCACGTATACGTCCGCTCTATCGTCAAAGGGAACGATCGCATATCCCGCTTCCTGAAAGCGCTCCCGCATCGCCTGGGTATCGTATTGGTTCACCTTGCAGCCTAATGTGTAAAACGCCGCTTTTTTCATGCCCTCACTCCATCTGCCCGGAAAGGCAAAGCGCCATGGTCAGCGCGGCCATGCCCGCGGTCTCCGTGCGCAGGATGCGCGGGCCTAGCGTCACGGCGCGCGCGCCGCGCGCCGTAAGCCACGCGATCTCCTCCCTTGTCATGCCGCCCTCCGGGCCGACGACGATGGCGATGCGCTGCGCGTTCGTCTCGCGGATTGCCGCGCGGATGCCGCCCTCCCGCGCCTCCTCCCAAGGGACGAGCACGAGGTCGTAGTCCTCCGCGAGCGCCCGCGCGTGCAAGGAAAGCGGCTGCGCCTCCAGGACTTCGGGCACGCGCGCCCGGCCGCATTGCTTGGACGCCTCGCGGGCAATGCGCCGCCAGCGCTCCGCCTTTCGCGCGCCGACCTTGCCGGAAACCTGCGCGACACAGCGCTCCATGATCACGGGCGCGACGGCGTAAACGCCCAGCTCCGTGCATTTTTGCACGATGAACTCCAGCTTGTCGGCCTTGGGCAGCCCCTGATAGAGCGTCACGCGCACGCCCGGCTCGCCATCGGGCAACGCCCCCAAGATCTCGGCGCAGACGCCGTCCTTCGAAACCTCCGTAAGCCGCGCCGCATAGCGGCAAACGCCGTCCAGCAGCTCTACCTCGTCGCCCGGCGCCAAT
>JAEYAR010000136.1 GCA_023404715.1 Bacillota bacterium
ATTACCTGGCGGGGGTGGAGGCGTCCTTTCTGCGCATCCTTCAAATCGAGCATCGGTCGGCGATCGAAAACCTGGACGGCATTTTGCAGGTAGAGGGGATCGATCTGCTGATCTGCGGGCCCAACGACCTTTCAGCGTCGTATGGACACCTGTGCGACACGCGGAATCCACAGATGCTCCCGATTTATGACCTGTTCGCCGACCGGTGCAAGCGGGCGGGAAAGGCCTTTGGCGTATCGCTGGGCGCCGGCGATCGGGCCTCGATGCTGGACTGGGCGCGCCGGGGCGCAAATTTCATCGGATGCGGCGACGATATCGCCTATCTGGATCTGGGATGCCGCTCGACCTTTCAATTTCTTCGCGAGAATCACATCGCCGGCGATGAAATGGGCCTCGTTTGAACGGATTAAAAAGTCTCTAGACGAAACGACATAGAAGCAGGACCGCTTGAGGCGAGTGACGCCCAAGCGGCCTCCTTTTCAGTCGAGGCGGAATGCGCGGGTAAAGCCCGATTCACCCATCAATGCCCATCCAGGCGGATTTTCGCAAAGGGTTGCCATGGGGGCGTTTTTGTGCTATAGTAGGAACGTTTCGTGAGGACGAGGCTACAGATTTCCCTCATTTCTGAGATTAAAATGAGGCAAAGCTGCGGCCTCTTTTTCTGCTTTCAAGGAGGAAAAACGGATGCAAAAGACGTCCCTGCAGGCGATGGGCGCCCGGCCCATGCTGCCGTTACTGCTCACCATGTCCTTCCCGCCGATGCTCTCCATGCTGATTCAATCGCTGTACAACGTGGTGGACAGCGTCTTCGTCGCGCGCATCGGGCAGGATGCGCTGACCGCGGTATCGCTCGCCTTCCCTTTGCAAAACATCATTCTGGCCGTCGCCGTCGGTACGGGCGTAGGCCTGAACTCGGTCATCGCCCGCAGCCTGGGCGCGGGGGACCTGAAGACTGCGCAGGACGCCGCCGGCCAGGGCCTGCTGCTCAGCGCGCTACATGCTTTGATCTTCGTGGCGGTGAGCGCATTGCTCGTACGCCCCTTTTTCGCGCTGTTTACGCGAGAGGAGACGGTGCGCAGCCTCGGACAGGCGTACGCCTCGGTCGTCACGCTGTTCGCCTTCGGCCAGCTGTTTCATATTGCGATCGAGAAGATCCTGCAGGCGACGGGGAACATGATCGCCCCGATGATCCTGCAGGCGGTGGGCGCGGTGATCAACATCGCGCTGGACCCCGTGTTCATCTTCGGCCTCGGCCCCATCCCCGCGATGGGCGTTCGGGGGGCGGCGATCGCGACGGTCATCGGGCAGGTGACGGCCTGCCTGCTCTCCTTTGCGGTGCTATGCTCGCGCCATTGCGCGATCAGGCTCGGGAAAGGGGCGTTCAAGCCGTCCGCCGCGCTGATCGGCCGGATTTATCAGGTGGGGATCCCCTCCGCCGTGATGAACTCGCTCTCGTCCCTGCTGGTCATGGGCCTGAACGCCATCCTCGCCGGCCTTTCGGACGCGGCGGTGGCTGTCTTCGGCGTCTATTATAAGCTGCAGACGTTCGTCTACATGCCGGCCAACGGGCTCATTCAGGGCGCCCGTCCGATCATCAGCTACAACTACGGCGCGCGCGACAAAAGGCGGCTGATGCAAGCCCTGCGCTGCACGCTCGCGCTGACGGCGGCGATGATGGCGGCGGGAACGCTGCTGTTTGAATGCTTCCCGGGGACGATCCTCTCCCTGTTCAGCGTAGGGGAGGAGGCGATGCAGATGGGTATCGTCGCGCTGCGCGTCATCGCGGCGAGCTACGTCGTCTCCACCGTAGGCGTGGTTTTCTCCGCCTTATTTGAAGCGATGGGCAAAGGGCGGCATAGCCTTATCATATCGCTACTGCGGCAGTTTACCATTACCCTCGCCCTCTCGACGCTGCTCTCGCGCGTATGGGGGCTGATGGGCGTGTGGATCACGTTCCCGATCGCAGAGACGGCGGCGGCTGTGGCGGCGATCCTGCTGCTCATCCGGGCGGCGCGAAAGGACCCGGTGCTGGGCGCGGCGGATTGAAAGCTTAAACAAACAACGGCCCTGAACGGCGCGACACTGCGCCGACAGGACCGATTTTTTATTGGAATGTGCCGGCCTTAATCATCTTGTATGCTAGCGCGCAGCTTTTCTACGGCTGCTTGAAACGCCTGCTCCCCGTGCAGCTGAGCATAGGCGCCGTCGGTCAACAGGGACTGCAGCAGCAGCTCCTTGATCTCTTTAGTAGCGGCGTGCGGCGCTGCGTCCGTGTTTAACGTAGGTGAAAACACAAGCGAGTTGGGCATTTTCAGCGGCTCTACCATCTGGTCGACCATCTGAACGATGGTTTTCAGCGCTTTTTCCATTTGCCCCATCCGCCGGTAGACATCGACGAGGAGGCCGATGCCAAAGCCGCCGCCGACGCCGAAGAGCTCCTCTACCCGGCAGTAGAGCTGACCGAGCGCCAGCGCCTTTTCCGCGTCCGGCTGCATCTCCTCGCCCATCATGAGGATCAGGTAGTTTTGCACCTGTTGTAGGAGGGCATATAAGCGTTTTTGCACGACTGTCAACGCCTGCTCACGGTCGCCACGCTTAAGATAAAGGCGCGTCCAAAGCGGGGTCGTATCTACGTTACGCTCGGGCAATTCCCTAAGGAGCCGCTCTGTCAGCTCCAGATCCTCCTCTTGCAGCGAGATCGAGGCCAGATCGTTGATCGCGCTTTGCCGGTAGGGGGAAGCGCCGCCGCGATACAGTTCCTCCAGCAAGCGTTTTTTGAGGCTTTTCCACTCCGCCCGCTTCGATTCGGGCGCGGTCGGAGAAAAAAGCGCGAACACGTTTAGCGCCGTCGCGGCGTTGTATTTCAGCGCGGCGCTGGAGGGATAGGTGTGCAAAAGCCGGAGCAGCATCTCCTCCGCGCGCGACCACTCCTTGCTTCGCGAGATCTCGACGATCTCGTTCAAGGCGGACGTCATTTGCTCGTCCGTTAGCGTATCCTCAAACAATAGGAGCGTATCCACATCGATGCCCAGCGCCCTGGCCAGCGGGCAGAGCAGCGCAATGTCCGGGCAGGAAGCGTCCGTCTCCCACTTGCTGACGGCGGGCGGCGATACGCCCACCGCCATAGCCAACTGTTCCTGCGTCATGCCGCGTGCCTTGCGAAGCGCCGCGATGTGCGCGCCGAGCTTCATCTCCATGGTGAATCCCCCTCGTGAATGATTGATTCGACTGATGAGGATAGTATACCCCCTTGATGCGGCATCGCGCAATGGAGGTTCGCTCAAGCGTAGGGCATGTTTTCTTAACCGGCGGTTAAGGGCTTTACGCAGGCTTGTCCTTACCGCAGGTCATACCCCGCCTGCGACCAATCGCAGGCGGCTTCCAGCGCGCGGACGACGCGCGCCATGGCGTCCCGCTCGGGTAAACCAAAGCGCGCCGGCAGCGGGCTGTCGATATCGAGCACCGCGACGGTGCGCCCTGAATGCAGCAGAGGCACGACGAGCTCGGACCGGGAGGCGCAGTCGCAGGCGATATGGCCGGGGAAGGCGTGCACGTCCGGCACGAGGAGCGGCTGCGCGGAGGAGGCCGCGGCGCCACAAACGCCGCGCGAGAGGGCAATACGCCGGCAGGCGGGCTTGCCGCAGAAGGGGCCGAGCAGGAGTTCGCCGCCGTGCATGAGGTAAAAGCCACACCAGTTCACATCGCCCAACCCCTCATAGAGCAGCGCGGCGACGTTGGCGAGGTTGACGAGGGGGTGGGGCTCATCCTCGATGAGGGCCCGTGCCTGGGCGACGAGGATCTCAAGACGCGTGGTGGGGCTCATGCGCGCACCTCCCCGCCGGTGGAGCCGAAGCCGCCGTTGCGCACGGCGCTGGCGTCGTCGTCCGTGGTGACGCCGTAAGGAACAAAGAGCCCCTGCATGAAGGCTGCGCCCTGCGGGAGCGTCAACGTCTTGCCCTCGCGCCCGTCGTTGAACAGCTTGGCCATGATGTGCCCCTCGTTGTCGGAAAAGGAATAGTCGCTGTCGATGACGCCGAGCGTATTGTTGAGCTGCAGGCGGTATTTGAAGCCCAGCCCGCTGCGAGGCGCGAGCAGGAGCACCCAGCCTTCGTCGATGCGCGCGCGCACGCCGGTGGGCAGGGTGACCGACGCGCCGGGGGCGAGCGTGACGTCGCAGGGGGAGAAAAAATCGTAGCCTGCCGATCCGCGCGTTGCGCGGCGCGGCAGGGAGAGGGCGCCGTATAGCGCCTCCGCCTCCGGCGCGCGGGCGGGATGATGCGCCGCCCAGTCGGCGGCAAAACGAGCGGGAGAGACCCTTTCAAAGCGAGCGATGCGTTGCATGGGGCGGTTACTCCTTATCCATCTGACTTGATCCACCGGATAGGGGGATCGTACTGCATCTGACAGTATACGGGGCGATGCGTGAAATGTCAATGCCGCTGGACGATGCACGCCGGATGTGGTACAATGTCATCGCCATAAAGCATGCAAGGGCCCGAAGGCGGCCCAAAGGAGTAGGAGAAATGAACAGTCACGAGATGGCGGAATTGTGGGCGACGCATCCTTTTTTTGATGAGCAGACGCGAGCGAAGGCGCGCGAAATCATGAGCCATCCCCTGCAAATCGCCGGTCACTTTGGGAGCGAGCTGGCGTTCGGCACGGGCGGCCTGCGCGGCGTGCTCGGCGTAGGCACAAACCGGATGAACGCCTACACCGTTGCGCGCGCATCGCAAGGGCTGGCCGATTACCTGACAAAGTGCGGCGGCAGACATGTCGCAATCGCGTACGATTCACGCAATTTTTCAAAGGAGTTTGCATTGGTGGCGGCCGGCGTGCTGGCGAAGAACAAGATCACCGCGCATGTGTACCCGCGGCTCATGCCGACCCCGATGCTCTCTTTCGCCGTACGCGCGCTCTCGTGCGACGCGGGCATCGTCATCACGGCCAGCCACAACCCTTCCCAGTATAACGGGTATAAGGTCTACGGCGCGGACGGCTGCCAGATCACGGAAGAGGCGGCGGAGGCGATCACCGCCTGCATCGACGTCGTCGCTTATACGGGGCTGGCCTGGCTCGATGAGGCGGACGCCCGCGCGCGCGGCCTGCTCGAGGACATCCCGCAGGATGTGTACGACGCCTTTATCGAAAGGACGCTCGCCTGCCGCGTGAACCCGGGGGCGCATGCGAAGCTGCGCCTCGTCTACACGCCGCTGCACGGCACGGGGCTTGAGCCCGTGCGCAGCGTGCTGGACAGGATGGAGGGAATCGAGCGCATCGAGGTAAAGGCGCAGTGCACCCCGGACGGCGATTTCCCGACCTGCCCCAAGCCCAACCCCGAATTGCGCGAGGCGCTGGCGCTCGCGCTGGAGACGGCCGCGCGCGAGCAGACGGACCTGCTGATTGCGACGGACCCGGACTGCGACCGCGTGGGCGTGGCGGTGCGGGAGAGGAGCGGCGCGTACACGGTACTCACCGGCAACGAGGTCGGCCTGCTGCTTCTCGAATATATCCTGCGCACGCGCAGCGCGCAGGGCACGCTGCCGAAGGACCCGGTCGTCGTCAAGACGATCGTCACCAGCGACCTGGCGTTCGCCGTCGCCAAGGCGTACGGCGCGCAGGTCACCGAGGTGCTGACGGGCTTTAAGTACATCGGCGAGGTCATCGGCAAGTTGGAGCGGGCAGGGGAGGCCGGGCGCTACGTCTTCGGCTTTGAGGAGAGCTGCGGCTACCTAGCGGGCACGCACGTGCGCGACAAGGACGGCGTGATGGCCTGCATGCTCGTCGCCGAGATGGCGCAGACCTATGCGGAGCAGGGGATGACGTTAAAAGAGGCGATGGACCGGCTATACGCGCGGTACGGATACATGGAAAACCGGCTGCTCAATTTCGACATTGCAGGCGCGGTGCCCATGGAGGAAATGCGGCGCGTGATGGAAACGCTGCGCGAGGAGCCGATCGCTCACCTGGCGGGCACGCCGGTCACCGCATACAAGGACTACAGCGCGGGGATCGACGGACTGCCCGTGAGCGACGTGCTCTCCTATGCGACGGATACGGGGCTCAAGGCGATCGTGCGCCCCTCGGGCACGGAGCCCAAGGTCAAGGTCTATCTCAGCGCGCGCTCGGAGGACAGGGACAGCGCGCAGGCGCTGCTGGACGCGATGGCCGAGGAGGTCAACGAGCTCATTTTGGGCGCTTAAGGGGCGGACGCGTCAAGGCGCGGATATATGGCGTCAGCCATAAAATAGTTAAGCACAGACGGGGTCGTCTGTCGAGGGCGCGAAAGCGCCGCCGCTTGCGGCGGTTTACCCTTGACGGACGGCCCTGGCTATGCTATCCAAGGAGCGCAGCGGGGGATAAGGTTGAAATCGCATATTAAAAACAGGGCATTCAAAAACGGAGCATACTTAAAATCGAGGGTTGGCCTGTAACCGCAGATCATCTGAAGGAAGTCTGCCAAAGACAGCCTTATATGTTTTGGAAAAATAAGAATCATTATTGAAACCGCTTAAAGCAGCGCTTTCACTGACGTTGTAGCTTCCATCCAGCAACAGGCTTCTCGCATGCTGGCATGAAGATCTCTGTTCGGCTGTATTGTCAAGATACTCTCGCATCAAAAGGATGACAATAGAAATGATTTCTATCTGCACAGCCTGTTTGTAATAAGCATTCTTTCTTTCCATTTCCGCGATAATTCGTCTGATGGATGCCTCCATTCGGGCATCCTTTATCTTTTTTTTAAAAACAAACAGATGCGGCTCAAGCCCCAAAGGGCTGTACAGTGCGCTCCCCAAATCAAGGGAATACAAACGGCATTCGGATTCCGTAAGCCCGTCATGGATATCTCCAGAATTGACAATCGCAATATCTCCCGCTTCCACGAAAATGCGGTCACTGCCAGAGATTATCCAGCCCTGCCCGTATTCACAATAGACGACCTCTATACAGTCGTGCCAATGGAGATACGCATCGTCAGGATGACTGGCAGAGAGTACCCTGCATCCAAAAATAAGCGGAAAATCCGCATCAAGATCATTGTGTAGTTCATACTTCATGGTCATCGCGCATCCTTCCAGAAAACAATATCGTGTTATCTTATGGCAATATCCTTTCTTTCTATTCTTTAATTCCCAGTATATAATGCTATTGAGTCTTTGTCAAATGATATTAGGGCGGACAATATAGGCGTATTTTTTACGGCGAAGTTGTCCTACTACCGAAGTGCCTGGGAAGCGCTATTCCATTAGAGAGAGGAAACACAGATGTTGCAGGAGAAGGATAAGGCTTTTTACAGCAGAGTAGCAACCATAGCATTGCCCATTTTGGCCCAGGGTCTGTTAACCTATTTGGTGGGTTTTATTGACAATATTATGGTGGGGCAGATTGGAACGGAGGCCATGTCGGGCGTGGCGATTGGGAACCAACTGCATTTTGTCTACGCTACCTGCCTTTTAGGGATTGTTGCCGGTGGGAGCGTGTTTGGCGCACAGTTTTATGGCAGTAAGGATATGAACGGTTTTAGAGAGTCATTTCGATTTCGTTTCCTTATCTGTCTGGCTTTATCCGTCATTGCTTTTTTTATCCTGCTTGTATTTGGGGAAAGATTCCTCTCTCTTTTTTTGTATACAAGGGGAGATGGGGCGGACACGGCCGTAACACTGCTGTACGGACACCAGTATTTGACTATTTTGTTATTCGGTATGGCTCCTTATGCGCTGACGCAGGTATACGCAAGCGCCATGAAAGATACGGGTAAAACGTTGATACCTATGATTGCCAGTGTTACCGCCATTTTGTCCAATACCGCCCTGAATTATCTGCTGATATTCGGGACGTATGGCTTTCCTAGGTTAGGCGTAAAGGGCGCGGCGATTGCGACGGTCATATCCAGACTGATAGAACTTTGCATTATCCTGTTTGCAGTATACAGGTCGAGAAGCGCTTTTGGGGAATTACACCACGCATTTGGCGGGGATAGGAAGAAAGCTGTATTAAGTAGGCGAATTTTAGTTAAGGGTCTGCCACTTATGGTCAATGAATTATTTTGGTCAATCGGAACCGTCATTATGCTGCAATGCTATTCTTTTAGGGGGATTCAGGTGGTGGCGGGATTAAACATCGCTACGTCTATGTATAACATTTTTACGGTAGTATATCAATCTGTGGGCGGTACGGTGGCGATTATGATGGGACAGTTAATTGGCGCAGGCAAAATGCAGGAAGCAAAAGAAGCGAATAAGAAGCTGTTTTCCATTGCTGTCCGGTTAAGCGCTATCTGCGGGATAGCGTTGTTTGCCACCGCCCCCTTTATTCCGCGGTTATATGCCACCACCCCGGCAGTAAAAGACCTTGCGGCACAGCTTATGCGCATTTTGGCATTGTGCCTGCCGATCTCCTGTTTTACCCATGTTGCCTTTTTTACAATACGTGCAGGAGGAAAAATGATTGTCACGTTTTTATATGATAGTTTAAATCTTTGGGTTATCAATATCCCGTTGGCTTTTTGCCTGACAAGGTACACGGATATGCCCATCGTGCCAGTCTATTTTATATGTCAAATGGCAGAGATAGTGAAGCTCATTGCTGGATATATTCTGGTGAAAAAGGGGATCTGGCTGAATAATATTGTCCGAGAAAATCAGTAAGACAATAGCGGAGTTATTTGCAGAACTGCTTAAATTCGTCTTATTGGTTGGAGTGAATCATGGGGCTGTCGCGTTGGCTTCTTTTTAAGCTGGCGGAATATTCGCAAAATCAGCCTGGTTGAGGTAATGCGGGACGATACGATGACATAAGACGCAGTAAAACCGGCGTGCCGAAAGACACGCCGGTTTTGCTATTATAAATGCATCGTTAAAAGCAGCCGTTAAACCACGATAGGTCAGAAGATCGCCTTGAGCGCCAATGCGCCGCCGAACAGCGTGAGCGGCACGCCGATGATGAGGCCGATGCCGGTAAGGGACAGGCCGACGCCCAACGTCGCCAGCACAGCGCCGACGATGAAACCGATGAGACGGCCGACGCAGGAGAGCACCAGCGCAATGAGAAAACCGATCGCGGTAAAGGCGCCGCCGATCAAGGAGAAGATGAAGATAAACGGAGCAAATAACCAACCCATGTAAATACCTCCCTCGTATGCTCTTATGATACGTCAAACGGCGGCCCGGTGCAAAGGGGGAGAGGTGAGAATCAGATGAGAAAATGATGAGAAAGGGAGCGGCGGATTAGACACAAGGGCCGTTTGCCTGCGCGCGCATATAGGCGTCCATCGCGTCGGCGACGCGCTTGGAATCGCGAACGGCCTCGACCACGGTCTTCGCGCCGAGCACCACGTCGCCCGAGGCGAAGACGCCCGCGCGCGCCGTCTCGCCCTGTTCATAGATAATAAATATAACGCTCTTAATGACATTGTATTGAATTTGACAAAGCGACAATGCTGTCGTATAATTATAAAAGACATTGTTGTCGCTTTTGATGAGGGAGGGGTAACGGTATGGCAGACAAAGGAAATAAAACAAGAATAAAGATAATTCAAGCGGCAAAGGCGCTGTTTATCGAAAAGGGCTATACTGCGGTTAGTATGAGCGATTTATGTTCGGCAACTGGTTTAAGTCGAGGCGGTCTTTACAGACATTTTTCTTCAACCGAGGAAGTGTTTTCTTCTTTGTTGACGATTGACAAAGAATGTTGGGAAGAAGAAATGGAAAAGGCAATTCAAGTGAAAACTTCTGCTATACAAATGATCAAATTCTTTTTTGAACAATTCAAAAAAGATATTTCAGAAAACGCTGGACGGCTTTCACTTGCAACCTATGAGTTTGAAAGGAGCGGACAGGATAAACACGACTTTCTTCATAAACGATATGAGAGTGCTGTGAATATGATGGAGCGACTTCTCCGCTATGGACAGGAACGCGGAGAGTTTTCTGCGTTTGAACCTCGATTAGAGGCGGATCACCTTACCATCTATCTCGAAGGGTTAAGAATGACAAGCGCCGCCCTTTCCTTTTCAGCGGAAATGGTAGCCCAACAACTAGACTATCAATTAAACAGAATTTTAAAGAATGACGGTGATTCACAATGAAAAGAAAACCAGTATTTCAAACAATTGAAATGAACACTTGGCCTATGGCACAAGCGTTTTACTATTATACTCAAATGGCCCCCACTACCTATACTATAAATGTTATGATGGATGTTACCACTCTAAGGAGTACTTTAAAGAAAAAAGGGTATAAATTTTTTCCGGTCTATCTCTATTTAGTGACCAGAGCCATTGAAAAGCAACAAGAGTTGAGAATAGCTGTGAAAGATGGAGTTTTAGGTTATTGGGAGACGCTTACTCCTGCTTATCCCCAATTTCACGAAGATGATAAAACCACTTCGTTGTTATGGACAGAATACGATAATTGTTTTCAAAGTTTCTATCACGCGTATATTGACGACACTCAAACCTACGGTGACGATCATGGAATATTGACTACAAAAGGTGTGCCACTTCCAAACGCCTATATTATATCCTGTATTCCCTGGTTTTCGTTCAATAGTTTTTCGCTACACAACCATGGAATTAAAGACTATTATGTTCCAAGCTTTGAAGCTGGTGGTTTTGTCGAAAATAATGGTAAAATTCAAATGCCGCTTTCTGTAACCGTACACCATGCAACAACTGACGGCTACCATTTGAAAGTATTTTTTGAAGAGTTGCAAAAAACTATGAATAAGCCGGAAGAGTGGATATGATAAAAGCTCTTGTAACTTCGTCCAGAAGTAGCAAAGGGCCATTGATGGAAGGGAGTTGTCTCACGAGAATAAAACGAGAAACGGATAAATAAGGAAACTTGGCAATTCGATTTGCGCGTCTTTTCGGCAATTGCTTCCCGAAGAGTGGCAGAAACAAACATTAGAGGTATAAAATGAAATTTGAAGCAATTATTTTTGATGTGAATATGAAGTGATTATTTGGAAAATAGAAACAGCTGAAATGAAAGCTAATCATAAAATGGAACAAGAAATGAAAGCAAATATGATTAATGCGTCATATAAACAATTGGAGAGAGAACAAAATGGTGCTCAAAGAATAGATGATAAAGAATTTATACAAATGCTTATAAGAAGCGCGTTGGAATGTTGCGTTGAATTACAAAATGTATCTTGACGCAAAACTACCTAAAAGTATACCTTACATAGCTGATTATAAACTGTCTAGGCTGTCTGAAATAATTGGATATGTATAACTATGTTGAAGACGAGAGTATTTTTCTGTTTAGCTAGAGCGAAAAGAGCAACCTGGAAATATGAATATCTCACACTTTCCAAACGAAAAACAGGGAGCAAAGCAATAAAATGAGGTAGAAGCGTGCAGTAAAGAAGCTTCGTGATATTTAGCCTATTAGCCCGTGTTTGCAGTTGTTAGAAATGGTGTTGGTTATGTTTGTATTGGTGATTTTTGATTGGTGTTTGCCACCGATATCGACGCGTTGCATGGATATGAACCCATTATAGACGGCGCTGGGGGCGCGGTCAAGCAAAATTGCCCGGCGCGACGCTCGCTGGACGGCAGAAAACGCCATTCTTTGCGTTGACATTTCCAGCAAAGCCGCTATAATACGAAGAGGAAGAACAAATGCGGCAAATGCCGTGAACGATACGATGAAAAGGGGTTTTGACGATGATGAAACATCATATGAGAATTGCCGGAATAGAGCGCGACCTGCCGCTTTGCAAGGTAAACGACGCGCTCTCCATCGGCGCGTTCGTCATCTTCGGCGACGTGGAGCTGACGGTCGCTTGCGCGCGCGAGCTGCTCAAGCTCGCGCCGGATTACGATTACATGATCACCGCGGAGTCCAAAGGCATCCCGCTCGTGTACGAAATGGCACGCCAGAGCGGCCAGAACAAGTACCTGCTCGCGCGCAAGAGCGCGAAGCTCTATATGCGCGACGTATTCTCTGTGGAGGTGCGCTCCATCACGACCGACCACGTGCAGAGGCTGTATCTGGACGGCGAGGATGCGGCGCTCATCCAGGGCAAGCGCATCCTCATCGTAGACGACGTGATCTCGACCGGCGAATCGTTGCACGCGGTGGAGGAGCTGGTGCGTCAGGCGGGCGGCGAGGTCGTGGGCCGCATGGCGATCCTGGCGGAGGGAGACGCACAGGCGCGCTCGGATATCCGCTTTCTGGAGCCGCTGCCGCTCTTCAACCCGGACGGCACGGTGAAGGCGTAGTATTTAGGCTGATTCATTTAAACGGCTAAAACCCGGCTTACGGCAACCGACGGTCGCTGTGGGCCGGATTTTTATCACGCTCATTTGCGCTTGACTTTTCTGAGGAACAGGCGTATAATCAATACATACCGAATGAATGTATAACTTGGAGGGGCCGCCATGGCGCGCAATAAATACCCGGAGCTCACCGTCGAAAAGATATTGGAGGTGGCGAAGCGTCTATTTCTGGAAAAGGGATATGAAGAGACCACCATCGCGGACATCGTAGACGAGCTGGATGGATTGACGAAGGGCGCGGTCTATCACCACTTTAAATCCAAAGAGGAGATCATGGATGCGGTAAGTGACCGGCTGTTCTTCGAGCATAACCCCTTTGACGCCGTCAAGGGGCGAACCGACCTGAACGGCCTGGAAAAGATGCGCGAGGTCATCCGTTTGAACCAAGCCGACGCGGAGCGCATGCAGTTGAGCCGGGAGGCGATCCCTATCCTGAAAAACCCGCGCATTCTGGTCGGGATGATCGAATCGAACCTGCGTATTCTGACGCCGCGGTGGCTTCAGCTGATCGAGGAGGGGCAGCGGGACGGATCAATCCACACGCAGTATGCCAGGGAATTGGCAGAGCTTCTGCCCCTGGTAGGCGACCTGTGGCTGCAGCCCTCGATCTTCCCGGCGACGGCGGAGGAGCTGTATCGCAAGTTCGCCTTCCTCGCCGATATGCTTGCGCGGATGGGGCTTGCGCTCATCGACGACGCGCTGATGCAGCTGGCGCGGGCGTATTTCGCCACGCTGGAAGGATAACTACAAACTGCCTTTTTGTAAAAGGCAATTTTCTTTGCAAATATACATTCATTTGGAAGGTATTAAAGATGGAGGAAAATGATATGACGGAAAAAGAATTTGACAAGCGGGTAGAGGCGGCGGCGGGCCGGTTTGAGCGGCGCGTAGAGGCGGCGGCCGACCGCTTTGACAGAGGGATTACGCGGATTTGGGAGAAAAACAAGCTGTTTCGGGCCGCTATACGGGCCGTCTCCTTGGCGGCAGAAGCCGGATTGATCGTAGCCGCCGCAATTTTGCGGGCGCAGGGGCATCCTTCCGGCGCGGCATGGTGTCTCGGCCTCGGCCTATTGGGCATCGCGGCCGACGTAATCAAGGGCGTCGTCTTTAAAAAGGAGTAGCAGATGCCGCCAGCGCTTTTTATCACGTTGTTTCGGAATGGACGCGCACCCCTTCGGCGCCCGGGCATACGATGTAGCATACCACGAGAAAGGGGATTGGTTTTCATGAACGAGATGACGCAGTATGATGTGGAGCCCGCGAACATGAGCGGGGCGCAAAGCGGCGCCGGTGCGCCGGTAGAGGCCGACCTGAACCAGGTGGCGGTAGAAAACGCCGTGACGTATGCGGGATGCCCGAGCGGCTCTACCCCCTATACGGTGCAACGCGGGGATAGCTTTTACTTAATCGCGCGTAAGTTTGGCATCGACGTGCGCGAACTCATCAACGCAAACCCGAACATAGCGCCGGGGCGCCTGCTGGTCGGCGACGTGCTGTGCGTGCCCAGCGGAGGAGCCTCCTCAGGGCCGGCATGTCCGATGGGCAGCACGCCGTACATCGTGCAGAGCGGGCAGACGCTGGCAGACGTGCTCGTCACCAACAACGTATCCGTACGCGCGCTGCGCCAGACGAACGAGGGCGTACGCCTGACGGCGCTTGCGGCGGGCGACCGCCTGTGCATCCCGCAAAGCGGCATGCGCGGTACCTGCGAGGACGGCGGCCTGGCCTATGAGATTCAGGCGGGCGACACGCTCGCCAGCATCGCCGCGGCCAACGGGACGACGGCGGGCATCCTGATGCGTCTCAATCCCAACCTGTTGCCCACCGACTTCAAGGCGGGTCAGGTCATCTGCCTGCCCACGCGCAGACGGACGATCGACGACGACGATGTGTGCGACGACGATTAAGGTGATAATTAGGGACGCGACCAGATTGGCCGCGTCCCTTCAATTGTGATTACCCGAGACCGCTTGTTATTACAGCCCGGCGTTTGAAAGCGCCCAGCGCAGGTTGTCGACCGCGTTTTGCAGCGTGCTCGAATCGATATAATCGCTGTAGATGACCGCCTCGACCGCGCCGATCGCCGTGTTGATGTTCTGGCGCGCCTCGCCGGAGAGCCATTCGCTCGCCGCGCCCACCTTGTTGTAGGCGTCGATGGTAAGCTGATACGCCTCGTCGCGAAGCGACTGCGTGTTTACGCTGTTTTGGTAGACCCAATCGGACGTATGTACGTCGCAGACGGTCGTGCTGATCGCGCTGGAGCTCTTGGAGGTCGCGAAACTGCCCAGATACTGCCGGATGACGCTGCCGTAGGAATCGGTATAATCGTAGAGCGGGTGGCCGTTCGGGATGACAACGATGGCCTTTGTCTCCACGACGCCGGATGGGCAGTAGTCGGTCGCAAGGCGGCCAGAGACCGTACAGATCGGAAGCTCGGAGTGCATGGTGCAGTACTGCGTGGGCACGCTGTCCTGATACCAATAGTCTGTGACCGTCTTATAGCCGTTGATGTCGCGGCGGCAGGCGTCGGTCGCGAGCTGACCGCTGACGCCGCAGGTCGTTACCTTGACCAGGCCGTAATCTTCGGGCGAACCGTCGACGATCTCGCGCGAATCGAGGCCCTTGGCCTTGTGGATTTTCTCCATAAAGGATTGCCACAGCGGCGCCGCGTCGTTGCCGCCCGTCGCCTTGGAGGTGAGGGGCTTATAGTTGTCGTGGCCGACCCACAAGGAAGCGGAATACCAGCCCGTCATGCCCGCAAACGTGACGCCGCGCGCATCGGAGTTGGTGCCGGTCTTGCCCGCGACCACCTGTGAGGAGATCTTCGCCTTGGTCGCCGTGCCGCTGGAGACGACGCCCTTGAGCATATCGACCACCAGCATAGAGGTGGAGGGCTTGAAGACCTGGCGCTTTTCCTGGATGGCATGCGCATCCACGATGACCTTGCCGCTGGAATCGACAATTTTGGAGAAGGAGAGCGGCTCCAGATAGACGCCCTTGTTGGCCAGCGTGCCGAAGGCGACGGCCATCTGAATGGGGGTGAGGCCCGAGGAGCCGAGCGCGAGGCCGAAGCCGTCCTCGTTGATATTCTTGTCGGCCACGCCCATCTGCCGCAGGTATTCGGCGGAGCGTTCGACGCCCACGTAGGTCATCAGCGCCTGCGCCGCGGCGGTGTTGTGCGAGCTGCGCAGGGCCTCGCGGAACGTCTCCGCGCCCTTGTAGCCGCCGCCGCCGTAGTTTTTCGGGAAGGAATCCTTGTTGTTCACCTTCCAGCCCTTGATCGGCACCGGCATGTTGTACACGATGCTGGCGGGCGATGCGCCCAGGTCGATCGCCGGGGCGTAGACCGAGATGGGTTTGATAGAGGAGCCGACCGGCATGTTGATGTCGCTGGCGCGGTTGAGCGTCTTGCGCTGCGTCGGCCTGTAGCGACCGCCCACGATGGCCTTGAGCTCGCCGGTGCGGTAATCGAGCACGGCGGCGCCCGCCTGAGGCTGAGGGATCTCGGTGTACGTACCGTCCGCATTGCGGGCCCTGTAGACGTTGTCGGAGGGGTTTCGCATGCGCGGATAGTTGCTCCAATTGGCCAACGTATCCTCGACGAGGGTTTGAATTTCCGTGTCGATGCACAGATACACGCTGTAGCCGCCGGTGCGCAGCTTATTTTCCATTGCGTAACGGTTGGCAGAGGTATCCTCCAGGGCGTTGAGCTCCAGGAAGGTGGAGACGACGTCGCCGATCGCGTATTCGACGTAATAGGCGTAGTCGTACATTTCCGTAGAGGCGGGGGAGGTCTCCAGCACATGCGCGGTGGAGGGATCGAGCGCCTCATGGTACTGCTCTTGCGTGATGAACTGGTTTTCGTACATCATGCGCAGCACGTAATCCGTGCGGTCGTTGGTGATCTTGGCCGTCTGGCTATCCTCGGTATTGCGGGTGTAAAAGTTTTTGCGCGGGTTGTAGTAATTGGGGCTGCGGGTGAGCCCGGCCAGCATCGCGCATTCGCGAAGCGTCAGGTCGCCCAGATCCTTGCCGAAGTAGCCGTTCGCGGCGACCTTGATGCCGTAATAGCTGCCGCCCAGAAAGATCGTGTTGAGGTAGGCTTCGAGAATCTGCTCCTTGGTGTAGCGCGTCTCCAGCTGCATTGCGAGGTAGGCCTCCTGCAGCTTGCGCTTATAGCTCTGCTCGTCGGAGAGCACCGTCTGCTTGATCAGCTGCTGGGTGATCGTCGAACCGCCCTGCTGGCTGGAAGAGGACATGTTGGAGATGAACGCGCCGACGATGCGCTTGACGTCCACGCCGTTATGCGTAAAGAAACGCGCATCCTCCACCGCGACAAATGCGTTTTGCAGCTGCGTGGGGATTTCGTCAATCGAGACCATGACGCGGTCTTCCGTGCCCTTGTAATCGGTAATCAGGTTACCCTGCGCGTCGTAGATGAAGGAGGTCTGCGCCTGATCGTCGATCTTGGCCAGATCGAGCGTCGGCGCGGTCTCGACATACGCCTTGGCGATGCCCACCAGCGCGCCCGCGCCTGCGAGCGAGAGGATGACCACGAGGATGCAAAGCAGGCGCAGCGTGGAGACAAGGACGCTGAGGATAAA
Organism: Bacillota bacterium; assembly: GCA_023404715.1. Lineage (GTDB taxonomy): Bacteria > Bacillota > Clostridia > Christensenellales > Aristaeellaceae > Beduinella. The sequence goes on from JAEYAR010000136.1 coordinate 16,891, forward strand.
GTTCGGGCGTTTTGTGCGCGGCTTGAAGATCGTAATGGGGGAAGGCTTCGCACCGTCGTCATAGCCATAATCGTCGGCGGGCGGGGGCATGTGCGAGGGGGGCTCTTCGGGCAAATCCGCCTGCACATCCCCTTCAGGGGAAAAATCCACGTCTTCCTGGTCCATTTCCTGATCCAAATACGGCTCGCCGGCCTCCGGGTCTACCCATGGCGGCGGGGCGTCCTGGTCCGGCAGGTCGCCCGCATAGGCTTCCTCCTCCGGCGGATAGGCGTTTTGCCAATCGGCCGGCTCCTGCGAAAGGTCGTCCGTTTGCTCGAAAGGCTCATCAAAAGCGCCGCCCTTTGGGCGCTTATCCTTTTTCTTTTTCATGCAAGGCCTCCCTCCTACGGGATTCAGTATTCCAGTCTATGGGTGGCATTATAGCATATTTTACGCCAAAGCGCATTCAAAAAATCAAACGCGCCCATGCAGCATACAATCCACTGATGATATGACGAAGGAGGGACGCACATGGTTGCAGCGAAACCGAAAAAAATAAAACAAAAGGGCGGCGCGCTGCGCTGGATCATACTGGTCAGCGTCTTGCTGGCCGCATTATGCCTGTTCGTCGAAAAAAACCTGCGCCCGGTTGTGCTCAATATGGCGGAGGCCAGATCCATCGCCTTGGCGACGCGCCTGATCAACGAGGCGATTAACACGGGTACCGACGGGCGCGTGAACTACGAGGACCTGATGCGCGTCATCTGCGACGCCCAGGGGAAGGTCAGCATGGTGCAGGCGAACACCGTACGCATGAACGATATATCCACAGCCGTCGTGAACGCAGCCGAGGCGCAGCTCGATACCATGCGCACGGAAGAGGTCGGCATCCCGCTCGGCTCCGCGCTGGGCTCGCAGGTGCTGGCGGCGAGCGGTCCGGTGATCCCCGTGCAGATCGTGCCCGTCGGCGGCGTGCAGACGGAATTTCACACGGAGTTTGAAACATCGGGCATCAACCAGACGCGCCATAAGATTTACCTGACGGTGACGGCCTGGATCCGCGTCGTCATCCCGACGCAGGCGCGCGTGGTCGAGGTCTCCAACAACGTACTGCTCGCGGAAAGCATTATCGTCGGCGACGTGCCCGACAGCTTTGTCGGCTACAACCCGGACGGCGACCTGCTCAACCTCGTTCCCTGATAAAAAAGCGGGATTTCCTGCAAAAACATGCCCATATGGCTTGATCGATGGAATGTATTTGTGATATGATAATAGATGTGATTTTTATGACCGGGAGGATTCATCATGTCAGGCCATTCCAAGTGGGCAAACATCAAGAATAAAAAGGGCAAGGCCGACGCGGCGCGCGGCAAGGTCTTTACCAAGATCGGCCGCGAGATCGCCATCGCCGTGCGCGACGGGGGCAGCAACCCGGAAACCAACAGCAAGCTGCGCGACGTCATCGCTAAGGCGAAGGCCAACAACATGCCCAACGATAACATCAAGCGCTCCATCCTCAAAGCGGCGGGCGAGCTGGGCAGCGTAAACTACGAGGAGATCACTTATGAGGGCTACGCGCCCGGCGGCATGGCGGTCATCGTTACCACCGTGACCGACAATCGCAACCGCACCGCATCCGACATCCGCCACATCTTCGACAAGAACGGCGGCTCGCTGGGCACGAACGGCTGCGTATCCTACATGTTCGACAACGTCGGTCTGATCGTGATCGAGCGCAAGCCCGGCATGGACGAGGACGACGTGATGATGGCGGCGCTGGAAGCGGGCGCGTCCGACGTGCAGGCGCAGGAGGATTGCTTTGAGGTGACGACCGCGGTGCCTGATTTTTCGGCCGTGCGCGAGAACCTGGAAAAGCAGGGTTTTAACTTCCTCTCTGCGGAGCTGACGATGATCCCCCAGACGACGAACGCGATCGACGACCCGGACACGGTCGCGAAGATTCAGAAGCTGCTGGATATGCTCGACGACCTGGACGACGTGCAGGACGTGTACCATAACGGCGAGCTGCCCGAGGATGAGGACGAGGACGAATAAGCGCGCGCTAAAAACGCACAAGCGGCCAGATGGCCGCTTGTGCGTTTTTAGCGTTCCCCGTAGACGCTGATGGGGGTTAATACGCAGTAATCGCCGAACTCCGCAAAGTTATACGCTTCGTAATCGAATGCGTCAAACTCATCATAACGCCCGACGTAAGCTGCGCGCGCGGAAGGGTCCGGCGTCAGACCGGGCAAATAGGAGATTTCAAGGCCTGCTTCTGCCCCCGGCGGCGCATCCATGGCGAAGCGGGCGTAAGCCTCGGCGGCGAGCGGCGGATTCACGCTCGGATGGATTTCCTTCGTCATGTACAGCGTATCGGGTGAAAGCGCCTGCGCGTGCCGCACCGCATCCACAAGCCCGGGATGATACTGATCGCCCGTCGTATCCATGTAATCGTCTGAAAAATATGACTGCGTGAGAGGGAGGGCCGTGAAGACGAGCAGCGCTACGACGAGCAGGCCGCTCAGCGGCGCTTTGCGCGCGACCTGCCGCATCCCGATGCACGAGACCATCACTATGACCGCTGAAGCGACGTACAGCGCTTGACTATCCGGCGCAGGGAAGAAGAGAAACAAGGCGAGCGGGAGCATGAGAAAGGCGAGCGATACCCCTGCGCCGCGCCGGCGGCATCGCAGCCAGGCGCCCAGCGAGCAGCCGCCCACGAGCAGGAAGGGGATGGAGAAGGCATAGGCGGAATCCTGATTCCACAGCGTCCATACGCCGGAAGGGGTGAATTCATCCGCGTGAACGTTCAGCAGCAGCCAGCCGATGCACGCGACGAAGCCCTGTTGCATGGACGAAAGAACGCCGTTCAATTCGCCATTCAACGGGAAAAAGCGCTTGAGGAAGGGAGCTGCGTCAAAACGCTCGATGCGCATGAAAAGAAACTGAAAGGCGCCCAAATCCAATAGGTTGACGGCGGCTACGCAAAACGCGGGTAGGGATAACACAGCGAAAAGGGCGAACGCGCCGAGCCCATGCGACGCTTTGAAGCGCCGAGAAACAGACGCGTAAAGCACGAACCCCAGCATGAGCAAAGGGGCTGCCAGCCAGGCTAAATCGACGGTATACATGGAAAGAGCAAAAGCGAGCGCGCCACTATAGGCAAAAGCCGGGCGACCCAGGTCACAGGATTTTGCCCAGAGATAAGCGCCCAGAAGAAGCGTCAGCAGGAGGGCATGCGCCGGCGTGGCAAAACGGGCAGCCATGTAGGACCAAGGCGCGATCGCCCCCGCGAACAGCGTCAGCAGCGCGCCGCCACGTCCGCAGGCGCGGCAGACGAGCGCCGACATCAGTGCCAGAGCGCCGAGGTTTAAGAGCACCGCGGGCAAGCGCACGGCAAGGGAAGACATGCCCAAAACGGATATAAACGGCGCGGTGAGCAGCGGCGTCAGAATCCCCATGGAGGCTGTCGAACCGGCATTCTTTAAGAATGGAGGCAGGAGGCTTCCGCTCATATCCCGCCCTGTCGCGAAGAGGAAGCGCGCGTTGACGGCGATGAACGCTTCGTCCGCGGAGAGGGAAGCAGCAAGCGCCGTCAGGCGATACGTGCGAAGGCACAGCGCCAGGAGCATGAGCGCGGCGCAACAGAGGAAAAACCATCGATCCGCGAAGCGGACGGCCGCCCCGCGCAGGCGCATGACGCGCCGATTGCGCCGGGGCGCCCCGACTACGACCGGCGATGAGGCCGCCAGACACAGGGCGAGCGAGATGAGCATCGTCAATAGATCCGGCGTCACGGCGATATCCCCCCTTCCTCCGGCATGTACTGCGTAGGATAGGCCAGCGCGCCGTCGTAAAAACGAATCAGCGTAAAGCCTTCTTCATCGAACCCCTCCAAATCGGAGGAGCGCAGGACGTACACTGCGTTTTCATCCGGATCATACTCGAACGGTCCGTCCGAATCATACCAGTATTCGTAGGTATCCGCATACATCCGACCGGATGGTAACGGCTCCTCGCCGCGCCACTGCGGCGCTTTGATCGCATGGAAGTACAACACGCGCAGTTCTGCGGCCGTGACCTCGTCCTCATCATCCCCTACGCGGACGTACATGTGTTCAAAGGGGAGATCTTTGGCATACATCACCGCCCGCGTCTCGCCATAGCGGGTAGTATACGTATTCCCGTAGTTTAGCGTTTCCTCGCTAAAGAGCATGATACCGCAGCCGACGGCGGCTACGCCGTACATGAGCGCGATAGGAAGGGCGAACAGCTTCACGCGCCGGCAGATAAAGTAGAGCGCGTAGCAGAGCAGCAGGATGAGCGGAAAATAGCTGCCAATGAGGCACAGCAGGAGATAGCCGTTCGTCACCGACAGGCCGTCCGCGGTAAGCTCGCGGCTTTGCAGCATGCCCGTGCGGCGGCGGCGCCAGAGGAGGACCCCGCCTAGCAGCATCATGGGCCCGGAAAACGTATAGAGGGTGTGGTAGCCCTTGATGCTAAAGTTTTCAGCGTATCCCTGCTGGAGCAGCGTATTGCCCAGATATTGGACGAAATCGCCGTAGATACGCACGAAGACTGCGGGCACACAAGGCGCAGGAGGACGCAGCCGGCCGCCATCAGCGCCAGCAGCACGAAGGGGCCTTTCCCGCGCCGCGCGCGGCCGCACACGCCGATCAGGCCGCCGACCAGCAGCGGGAATGCGAAGAGATAGGTAAAGCCGCCGCCATAGAGCAGGTAAGCGCCGGTGCTGCCGTATTCGTCGGCCTTAACGGCGCAAATGAGCCATTCGAGCAGTGAAAAGAACGTATCCTCCAGCGCGTTGAACGAGAAGCCGACGTCGAAAAGGGTGGTAAGCCCCTGGGGCCTTTGCGGAAGCGCCGGGATGGTGATGCCCAACCATGAGAAGGGCGAAAGACCGAAGCGGTTTACGCAGATCGTACACAGCGCGGGCGCAGCGATCAACAGAAATAGGACGGCGGGTAAAGCGAGCCGCTTGAAAGAAACGCGGCGCGAGCAGACGCAGAAGATCGCATAGCCTACGAAGATCGACGGGGCGGCGAGCCAGAGGCCGTCGCTCACGAACATCGACAGCGCGAAGACGACGCCCGCCGCCGCCCAGCGCCCCCGCGAGAGCAGCAGGCAACCGAGGGCCAAGGCGCACAGCGAGGCCATCGCGACGTTTAGAAAACGGGACGAGGCGATGTGCCAAGGAGAGAGGGAGAGGATCAACAGCGTCCAAAGGGCCATGGCGCGTCCGGCGATCCCGCGGGCCAGAAAATAGCACAGGACGATGGAACCCAGGCCGAGAAGGAGCGCCGGCAAGCGAACGGCCCAAAGGGACATGCCCCAAAGCGCGGTAAACGGGGCGGTCAACAAGGGAAGCACGGGCCCCATCGCCGTAGAGGCGCCGTAGCCGGGCAGGAAAGCGGGCAGCCATGTGCCGGCCAGATCCTTACCCTGCGATGCAAGCGATCGCCCTTGCACCGCGATGAGCATTTCGTCCGCAGCGATACCGGTGGGGATCTGCGCCGCATAGAGGACGCGCAGCAAAAGAGCCAGGGCCAGCAAGGCGACAGCGAAAAACCATTCATAGCGCGATACGGTCCGCCGGACGCATGCGCGCAGACGGGTAAGCGCGGGTGTGCGTTCGGCGGCGCGATTGACTGTGGGCGAGGCACCCAAGGCGCACAGCAGGCAAGATACAGCCAGAAGAGACAGCTCCAGGGTCATTCGACGCCCTCCTTTCGGTTTTGCGCCGGACTTGGCATCATGTCCTTGGGGTAGACGACGGCATACGTCAGGAACGTTTCTGTATGGAAGACATCGGGATCGAACTGCGATAGCGCAGAGGCGGGGATGACGTATGCGGCGTTCTCCTCGGGGTCGGGCTCGTAATCGCCGTATTCAGGCGGCCAGATTTCAAAGACATCATCGTAGAGGCCGATGGGCTCGCCGGAAGGACCGAGAATTTCCGCTTCGCCCTGAAGCTGGGCGGGGCTCAGCTCAAACACGTATAGCAGACGGACGGTCGGCGCGTCGTACTGATAGTAGTCGTCGTCCGGCGCGTCGGTGGAGAGGTACAGATGCGAGAAGGGCAGGGTGCGCGCATAAGCGAGGGCCTGATATTGGCCGGAGGGGGAATCGCTGCTGTCCGTAGGCTGCGCGTTGACCGTCAGATAGGATGAAAAATAACAGGCAAAGGCCGCAAGGTAGAGCGCTGCGAAGAGCGGAATCAACAGGCGAATCCGGCGACATGCCCACCCGATTGCATAGGCGGCGAGAAGCGTCAAAGGATAGAAGATAGCGTTTGCCCGCCAGGCGGTGACGCTGTTTGTGACGACACAACCGGCAAAGGCGCAGAGCGTCCATACGAGCAGAAGGAACCCGCCGTGTACGCAAAGCGCCCCCTGCGCGCGGCTTTGCCCGGCAAGGTCGGCGCTGCGGCGGCTGCGCCACCAAAGGAACAATCCGGCGCACAGGAGCGGGGCGGTAAAGGGATACAACGCCCCGTATAGGCCGTCTGTGCCCAGCGCGCGAGATGATTGCAGAAATGTGATGCGCAGCGCACAGAGCAGGTTGGCGAAGAACCTGTCCATAAAGGGCTCCTGCGTGAAAAAGAGGATGTCCGAGCTGCGCACGCTCTCCTCAAAGCGCGGACAAGTGATCGGCCCTATGCGGACGGTCTCGAGACCGAACGCGTTGATGCACATCGTCAATATGAGCGGGAAGGACAGCGTGAGGTAGACGAGCGCGCAAAGCAGGGCATCGCGCACGCGGACGAGGCGCCGCGCCGTCAGGTAGACGACGAGCAGCAGCAGCATCGGCGGCACCACATAGGATGCGATACCGTAACAATACATGGACAGGGCGAAAAACACCATCGAGACGAAAAGAAACGGCCTACGTCTGAGTCCCAGCAGCAAAAAATAGAAAGAGAAGAGCAGAAAATGACAGAGCATGTAGGCGTCGAGCGCCCGACGGCTCTGCATGATATGCCAGGGGGCCAGCGCGAGCAGGAAAAGGGCGATCAGCGCATAGAGCTTGCCACAGAGCCTGCGGGCGAAATCGAAGAAGACGAGCAGGCCCGCCAGGCTGACGACTAGCGTCGGCAGGCGCATCGCGAAGCGCGAGAGTCCGAACAAGCGGATGGAGAGGGACATGGCGTAAGCCATCATAGCGCTCTGCTGGCCATAGCCCCAGGCTTCCATCATCGCTGGGTAGGAGGCGCCATAGTGATCGGTCCCAAAGCGTGCTAGAGCATAGCCGTCCACTGCGGACATGACGCCGTCCGTGTGGTAATTCGCCGGAATGCCGGGCCAGCCG
>JAEYAR010000023.1 GCA_023404715.1 Bacillota bacterium
TTCCAGCACTCGGTCGAGGGAATGCGAAGCGCCGCCTTCTTGCCCAGAATCACCGTGTCGCCGGGCGTATCCAGGTGCATCGCCCAGGAGATGCGGAAATCCAGCACGATTCCGCCTTCCAGGCGGATGAACGCGGCGGCAAAGTCGTCCACGTCAAAACGCGCGGCGTTCTCCTGCGCGGTATGCCCCTTGTCCGCATATTGGTACAGGGGGTTTGTGCCGAAGAAGTTAGAGGTATAGCCCGTCACCGTCAGGGGCTTCGGATAGCCGATGGCGTTGAGCACCATGTCCAGCGAGTAGCAGCCGATGTCGCCCAGCGCGCCGATGCCCGCCGTCTCCTGCTCGATGAACGTGCTGTTGGGAATGCCGCGCCGGCGTCCGCCGCCGGTCTGGATGTAGTAGATCTCGCCCAGCGCGCCGGATTCGACGATCTTCTTGATCATCTGCATGTTCTTGTCCATCCGGGGCTGGAAGCCGATGGAGAGCAGCTTGCCGCTCTTTTTCTCCGCGCGGATGATGTCGGCCGCCTCTTCGACCGTCACGCACATCGGCTTTTCCAGCAGCACGTTTACACCAGCTTCCAATGCGGCGATGGCGCACTGCGCGTGCGTCTGGTTGTAGGTGCAAACCGAGACCGCGTCCAGCTCTTCGCTTTCGAGCATCGCCTTGTGGTCGGGGTAAATGTGCGCGTCCTCAAAGCCATACCGCTCGGCGAACTTTTCGGCCTTGCCGGGGATCAAATCGGCCAGCGCGACGACCTTGACGTCGGGCATGTTCTTATAGCTCTCCGCGTGCGATTCCGCGATCCAGCCGGTGCCGATGATGCCGACCTTCAGCGTCTTCGTATAAGCGCGCTCCTCGCGCACCGTCGGGGTAAAGTTAGAAAGTACCGTATCGCTCATATTGCTCTCTCCCATCTCGCCTTTTAAGGCTTATTTGAGGCCCAGCTTTTTCAGCGTGCCGATGCTCATTTCGGCCGCCTCCAGAGGCGTGCGGCCCACGGACATGTCCTGCTCGACGACGAACCACTTCGCGCCGCTCTCGATGCCCGCCTCCACCACGGCCTGCACGTCCTGGCAGCCGTAGCCTACGGGACGGAACTCGAAGGCCGCCGTGTCTTTCTTTTCGTTCTCATCGATGCCGATCAGCGCGTAGGGCGTGCCCTCGCCCTTGCGGCCGACGTAGTCCTTGAGGTGCACGATGGGGCAGCGCCCCGCGTACTTGCGGATATAGGCGGCGGGATCCTCCCCCGCGTACTTCACCCAGCAGACGTCCAGCTCGGTCTGGAGCAGATCCGCGGGCACGGCGTCGTAGAGGAAGTCCAGCGCGTACTGGCCGCTGAGGATCACGAACTCAAAGTCGTGGTTGTGATACAGTAGCGTCAACCCCGCCTCCTTCATCAGGCGGGCAAAGCGGTGGATCACGGCGAGCGTCCTGCCAAAACCCGCCGCGCCGGGGCGCGTCTGATCGTCCAGGTAGGGGATCGCGATGTGCGTGCAGCCGATCGCCTGATGATAGGCGATGACGCCAAACATGTCGGCCTCGATCTGCGCAAACGGCACGTGGCTGGAGATCGCCACGAGGCCATGCTTATCCAGCATTGCCTTGACCTCCCCTGCGCTGTGTCCGTAAAAACCGGCGAACTCCACGCCGTCATACCCCATGGCCGCAAGGGACGCGAGCACCGAATCCAGATCCTTCTCCGCCTCCTCGCGGGCGGAATAAACTTGATACGCTACGGGACGCTTTTCCATAACGGAACCCTCCTAAAATTCAAAATACCACTTCTCTCATTATACCGTCTAAGCCCTTCCCTGTCGCGCCAGTTTATGATACAATAATGCCAAAACCCGCTGCAAGCTTATAGGGGTAAAGGAGGCGCTTTCGATCGACCGTTTCTACGAGCTCGCCCGCGATGAGACGCACCGGGCGATGGCCTGGCGCGCATCCAACAACCGCTATTTTGCGCATTTTCATAGCACCGTCGAACTGGTCTACGTCGAGGACGGCGTGCTGCTCGCCATGCAGGATGGCGTCAGCACCCCGGTTGGGCGCGGTCAGCTGATCGTCAATTCCAGCTACATCGTCCATAGCTACGCCACGCCCGAAAGCTCGCGCGAGCTCATCGCCACCATCCCGCTCAGCGTCGTCCCCGCGCTGCAATCCCAGCTTGTACACAGCCGCTTTCGAAGCGGCATCGCCGATATGGGCGGCACGCCGGAGTGCCGCCGCATTCTTTCAATGATGGCAAGCCCCGCGCATGCGGACAACGAACGCTTCGTCAACAGCCTCGGCGAGGCGCTGCTTTCCCTGTTGATCGAAACCATCGGTTTGAGCGAGCGATCGGGCGACGCGAAAAGCGGCCTGGTGCAGCGCATCCTGCTTTACGTGCAGACGCACGTGGCCGAGCCGCTCAGCGTCGCCTCGGTCGCATCGGCCTTCGGCTATAGCGAAGGGCGCTTCTCCCACCTGTTCAACGAGCAGGTCGGCTGCTCCTTTACGCAGTATGTGAATAGCCTGCGCTGCCAGATGGCCCGGCGGATGCTCGCCGCCGAGGACCGCCCGCTCATCGACGTCGCCGCGGCCTGCGGCTTCGCCAGCATGCGCACGTTTCACCGCGTCTATCGCGAGTTTACCGGCGAAACCCCGGGCGCGCGCGCCAAGGCACAGCGAAAGTAACGCGTATACGATGCGAAAACGCCTCCTGAAAGGCACAGTCCCTTTCAGAAGGCGTCGCATGGTCTCAGTCGTCGTCCTCGTCAGGCTTTGCGCCGAGCTCCGCAAGCTTTGCGCGGATCATCTCCGGCCGCGCGTAATTGAGCGGGGAAAACTTGCCGCTCGCCGACTTCCTCAGCTTCTCGATCGCCGCGTCCTTGTCGCCCGCTTCGATGTCGTAGAGCGCCAAGAAATAATTGGTGTCGATCGCCGTAGGCTTATATTTGAGCGCCTTATCAAAGAACGGCTTGGCCTTTTCCTTGTCGCCGAGCAGACGGTAATACGTCTGCCCCAGGTTGTCCAGGAAGACGGGGTCTACGTCGTCGTAATCGACGGCCTCTTCGTTGTAGCGTAGCGCCGCCTCCGCGTCTCCCGCTTCGATCAGCAAAAAGCCCAGCGTGCCGTAAATCGTGCCGTTCTTCTTTTTTCTGTCCAGCTCCTGCATGACCTCTACGGCGCGCTGGGTACGCCCCTGCTTCCAGCAGACGATTGCGTAATTGGTCAGCATCTGCGTGCGCTGGTCGGGCGTCAGGCCCGGCGCCTTCTCCGTGCGGCGCAGCACCTCCAGCGCCTTGTCGTATTCCTCCGAGCGCAGCAGCAGCACGGAATACCCGAGCAGGATCTTCGGTACGTTGATCCCCTCCTGATACGCCTCCTCATATAGCCGCTTGGCCTCCGCCAGATTTCCCTTTGCGTGCGCGGCATACGCCTTGTTTCCCTTGATGCCCGTCATAAAACCCATCGCTTAGCCCTCCCGATTTTCTCTATGGTTCTGCAGCTTGGTTTGAAGCCGCCGTCTACGTCTTTCCAGCTCCTTCAGGGCCTGCGGATCCGCCTGCTTCCACGGCGGCGCACAGGCAAGCCGCTCCATCGCCATGAGCGTATAGCGCATCGCTCTATCCGGCTCGCGCGTGCGGTGCTCGCATATCTTCGCCATTTCGACGTACGGAAAGATGCCGCCCTCCCCCCGCCGGATCAACTCCAGGCACTCCTGCTGCACGCGCTGATAGTCCCGCTCGCGCCGGTAGCTCTTCGCCAGGCTGACCCGCGCCTGCGCGGATAGCTCGCTCGTGCTGGCCACCCGGTAGCACCGGCGCGCCTCTTCCACGTAGCCAAACCGCTCCAGCGCGCGGCCCGCGCTGAAGACGTCCTGTACAAACTTTTGCTGCTCGGGCACGTCCATCGCCTGGCATAGCCTGGATAGCAGCACCGCCAGCGAACGGATGTCAAGCATATTGTGGTGCAGCACGTCCTCGAGCAGCTCAAAATCGCGCGTCTTCAGGTAATCGAAGTAGCGCTGCGGCACCTCCGCGCCCGGCAGGTCGTCCTCTCGCCCCTGACCCAACACCGCCGCCTCGAGCGAGGCGAGAGAGCAGCGGCCCAGCCGCAGCTTCCAGATGCGCCGCGCGGGGTGCAAGAGATCCAGGTGCGGCAGCTCGCGGTAGGATGAGCGCATACGGTGCATCGTCATGCGCGACTCGACCAGCGGCAGGTCAAAGCTCTTGCCGTTAAACGTCACGTAGGCGTCAAAGCGCGTCATCAGCTGCGCCACGTGTGAAAGCACGATCGGCTCCTCCGGGTAATCGCGCATGAGCAGCTGGCGGATCACCAGCTCGTCTCCCTCGATGAAGCCCACGCCGATTAAGAACGCCAGCGTGCCTACGCCGCCCGAAAGGCCCGTCGTCTCCGTATCCAGAAAGAGCAGCCGCCGCACGTCCCAGCCGTAGCCGGAGAATGTGGGGTCTACCCTGCGCACCTGCGCGATGGTCGTACGCTCGATGCCGCCCAGCTCGGAAAGCGGCACGCGCGTATCGCGCACAAAGCACGCCTCGCTGGCTGGCCGCGCGGGCGCGCGCGGCTCGTTTGAAATCGCGTTCAGCCTCTCCCGCAGCCCCCTCATGCGCTCAGCATCCTTTCCAGCAGCAGCAGCGCCGTGCGCTTGCCCTGCGCGCCGACCTCGGCCAGCGGCCCGACGCATGAGGGGCACCCCGCCTCGCAGGGGCAAGCCGCGATCATCTCGCGCGCGTGCGCGAAGAGCAGCAGGTTCATGCCGTATACCTTCTCGCTCAGGCCCACGCCGCCCGCGCAGTTGTCGTAGATCGTGATCGTCGGCTTCTTCGTGAACGGGTCGCGCACGCGGTAGAGCACAGCGATGTCCTGCGGCGAGCACATCAGGTACAGGGGCGCCAGCTGGCGCAGCGCGTTGGAGATGCCCAGCATACCGCCCTGCAGCGCGTCCTGCGAGATGCCCGCCATGACCGCGTCCGGCAGCGACCACCAGCAGGCCGTCGTCTGCATCTCCAGCTCCGGCAGGTCTACCGGGCCGAAGCCCAGCGTCTCCTGCGTGTCGAGCTTGAACTTTTTGAACATCGTCACCAGCCAGGTGACGAGCACCTCGCCATAAGCGCGCGAGATCCCGGCCCCATCCTCGTCCTTGAATACGTCCAGCACGCGCAGGCTCGTGTTGAGGTCCGCGTCCGTATAATAGTCTACGTCCACGCTGCGCACATACGCCTTCTTTTCGGGAAAGTCGAGCTTTTCGACCTGATACTGCTGGCCCTCGTGCATGTAAATCGCGTGCTCGTGCAGCAGCATGGGCACGGTGTAGCGGTCCATCTCGCCGATGACGCGCCGGTGCTCCGGCCGCGTGATGTCGATGATGAGAAAGTTCTCTTCCCCGATAGAGCGCAGCGACACGTCCGCGGCCGGGAACTCCTCCGCCATCCAGTGGTATCGGTTGCCCACATGCCGCAGAATCTGCTGGTCGCATAGGTATTCGAGCATCTCCGGCGTTTCCACGCCCGGCGCGTAGCTTTCCCCCTCTTCAAAGGGCAGCTCGTAGGCCGCGCACTTGAAATGGCTGATGAGGATGTACAGGTTATCGGCGTTGACGAGCGCGTTCTCCGGCGACTGGCCGAAGAAGTACTCCGGGTGTTGCACGATGTACTGGTCCAGCGCGCCCGACGAGGCGACGAGGATCGTCGCCGCCGCCGTGCGCCGCCTGCCCGCGCGGCCCGCCTGCTGCCAGGTGCTGGCCACGGTGCCGGGGTAGCCGCACATCACGCAGGCGTCGAGCTGGCCGATGTCGATGCCCAGCTCCAGCGCGTTGGTCGAAACCACCGCGCGGATGGTCCCCCTGCGCAGCCCCTGCTCGATCTCGCGCCGCTGCGTGGGCAGGTAGCCGCCCCGGTAGCCGCGCACGCGCCCGGCGTTGCCCAGGGGATCCTTCACGCGCTCCTTCAGGTGACGCGTGAGCACCTCCACCGTGAGGCGCGATCTGCCAAAGACGATCGTCGGGATGTCGTTGTCCACCAGCATCGCCGCGATGCGCTGCGTCTCCTGCAGCACGGAGCGGCGGATGCCCAATTGCTTGTTGACGACTGGCGGGTTGTAGAAGATTAGGTGCTTCTCCCCGCTCGCCGCGCCGGACTTGTCGATCAGCACGCATTCCTCGCCCACGAGCATGCGCGCCAGCTCGCCCGGGTTTTGAATGGTCGCCGAGCAACAGATGAACTGAGGATGCGATCCGTAAAACGCGCAGACGCGTTTAAGTCGCCGGATGACGTTGGCAAGGTTGGAGCCGAACACACCCCTGTAGGCGTGGATCTCGTCGATGACGACGTAGCGCAGGTTTTCAAAGAGTTTGACCCACTTCGTATGGTGCGGCAGGATGCCGGAGTGCAGCATGTCCGGGTTGGTGACGACCACGTGCCCGGCCTGGCGCACGGCGCGCCGCGCGGCCGCGGGCGTGTCGCCGTCATAGGTGTATGTCTTGATGTCCTCGCCTAGCGCCTGAATCAGCTCGTATAGCTCGGCCACCTGGTCGGCTGAGAGCGCCTTGGTCGGAAACAGGTATAGGGCGCGCGCGTCCGGGTTTTGCAGGATGCTGCTGAGCACCGGCAGGTTGTAGCACATCGTCTTGCCCGAGGCCGTCGGGGTGACGACGCAGACGTTGTTGCCCGCGAGCACCTCGTCCAGCGCGCGGCGCTGATGGGTGTAAAGCTGCCCGATCCCCCGCGCACGCAGCACGGGCGGGATGCGCGCGTCCAGCTCCGGCGGAAAGGGGGCGTATTGCGCCTCCTTGGCGGGCACCGTCTCCCAATGCGTGACGTTTTCCATGAACGGCCCCGTATGGCGCAGCCTGTCGAGCATCTGTGTAAGGTTCACGAAAACGCCTCCTTCCGGGGTTGTATCCCTCTTATTATAATCAATTCGGGATTGCTTGTCTACGCGCAATATGCCCGGTCCATCCAAGACCCGCCGCCAGCAGCACGAAAAAAATCGTCGTCGTGATCGGCTGATTGACGCTGACGAACGCCTGCGACGCATAGCCCAGCGTCGCGGCGAACAAAGCGCGCGCCGCCGCATCCCGCCGCCCTGCCCGCGCCAGGCGAATCAGCGCCGTCGCCAGAAAGGAGACGTAGCAATAAAGGCCCAACGCGCCCGTCGTCAGCAGGTACTGCAGGTATTCGTTATGGCAGTTTTCAAACACCCCGCCCGAGACCGCGAACACCTCCGGCGTCATCTGCGAGGCGAGCACGCTGCGCACCATGTCCGGTCCGCAGCCGAACAGCTTTTGTAGCGGGGAAAAGCCCGCGTACGACTTCACGGCGCACATCCAGGCAAAGCCGCGCGCCGTGCCCCACATCTCGTCCAGCCGCAGGTAGTTGGACAGCGCGCCCAGCGGCGTCTTCCGGTCAAAGGCCGTAAACCAAATGACGGCCAGCAGCGCGCATGCGGCAAAGAGGCCCACGAACAGATAAAGCGGCCGCAGCGCCCGGATCGGCCCCCTCGCGCATTTTCCGCTATGGGCCAGCCATCCCGCCGTCAGGCAGCCTGCAAGGCACAGCGCGCCGAGCGCGGGCAACGCCGCGCCCAGCCCCACGACGATGGCGCTCAGCCCCGCCAGCTCCCTATGCGCAGGGGGCAGCAGCGCCACGATCCATCCCGCCGCGAAAAACCACGCAGCCGCGAGCAGCGCGCGGGCCAACGTTTTAAACGAGGCGAGCATGCGCCGCAGCAGCGCCACCAGGGCCGCCGCGATGGCGATGAACACGCTGTCGCTGCGCGAGGCGATCGCCGCTACAAAACAGATCAGCGTCAGCGCCTGGCAGGCGATGCGCACGCCCCCGCGCTCCGCGTCGATCGCCCCGGCGAGCGCAAAGGCCAGCACCAGCGCGACAAAAGCGCCGAAAAAGTTGATATGGCCGATGGTGGAAATAAAGATATAGCCCTGTCCGCTGTCGATGGACGCGTAAAAGCCCAGCGGATCGACGTAGTAAAAATTCAGGACGCCCAGCAGGCAAACCGCCGCGCCGCTGAGCATGAACACGCCCAGGCACGCCCGGTATCCCAAGCTCCCCCGTGCCAGGCATAGCGTCATTCCCGCGATGGCGAGCAGATAGAGCAGCCCGCTCCGCCTGCCCAGCTCGCCCGTAAACGCCTTGACCGGATCCGTGCTCAGCAGACAGGAAACCAGGGCGCAGCAGACGAACGCGTAAAGCGCCCCTTCGCTGACGCTGATGCGATTGCCCAGCCCCCGCCCTTTCAAAAGGCGGTAAGCGCCCTGGATAAGCGATGCGGCGGCTAGCGCCAAGGTCAGCCAGAGGAAAAGGAAATACTTGCATGTATTGATATTGAAATAGAAATTTTGGTAGTAGAGCGGGAATATCCCCAGCATCGCCGCCAGATATACGCCGGCCGGGCGCACATTCTTTTTCAAAATTTCCCTCAACCGTCATTTCACTCCATTCGTTTGGACTATGCACACGGTAGATACCGGCGTTCCGTCCGGAATATTCCTCGTTTCCGCCTTACGTCGTTTGAGGCCGCCCTCTTTGACGTAATGGCCCAAATGCTGATCGAGCGACCAGATGCACATATTTTTTATTCCAATAGTCTTCAAACTGGCTGATTCGTCGCCGAACCCTCGACCGTAAACCACATCGTCTGGGAACTTCTCCAGAATGTTTCAATTTGCTCCAATGAGATTTCAGGCGTAGTGCTGAAGCTGTTTTCACCGTGGATTGCGCCGATAATCAATTGCTGAAGTTTCTCTTGCCCGAAGCGTTCGTCCCCACTAACGTTGTAACCTGCCCTAGCCAAAGCACTGCATTGTCATAGCCCTTAAACCGCTCATAAAGAAAAGCCTTTATCATATCGTCCACCTCCGCATTTCTCTTTTTCTTTATTTCTTTGCGAGCCGTCCTCGTCCACAAATTCCATAACCTCAGTAATTTCGCAATGGAGCGCTTTGCATATCTTTCCGAGCACCTCTGTGCTAACATTTTCATTTTTTCCCATTCTCGCCAACGCACGCGTGCTGATACCGGCTAAAATGCGCAATTCGCTGCGCGTCATTCCCCGATCGATAAGTAATTTCCATAGGGGTTTATAGTCAATATCCATCGTTTTGCCCCCAATTTCAGAAATTTC
Source organism: Bacillota bacterium (assembly GCA_023404715.1). GTDB lineage: Bacteria > Bacillota > Clostridia > Christensenellales > Aristaeellaceae > Beduinella. The sequence goes on from JAEYAR010000023.1 coordinate 9,151, forward strand.
TCATATTATAACATATTAAAGTACGAAGCGCAATGAAATATTGCGCTATGAAATCGCTCTATCCATTCAAAAGCGTCCACCCGAAAACCGGATGGACGCAACTGCGTTAGGATTATCTCAATCACCCATTGCTTCGGCCCTCCTCCGCCTGCGCAAAGCGGATCGAAACGCTCAGTTTCCCCGCCTCATACGCGGCGGCGATGTCGCCGTTCATCTGCTCCGTCAGCGTTCGCGCGATGGCGAGCCCCAGGCCCGTCGAGTTGCGCGCCGCCTCGACAGAGAAAAAGCGGTTGAAAAGCTTGCCGACCTGCACTTCGTCCAATTCCGGCGCCGTGTTGGTAAAACGGATCGTCCCGTCCTCCAGAAGCTCGATTTGCAGGTCGCCGCCGCTGTACTTGAGCGCATTGCTAAGCAGGTTGCCAAAGATGCGCGAGAGGGCCGCGCGGTTTAGCCGGCGCTCGACCGGCCGGTCCGGCATGCGGATGTCCGGCGCGATGCCCCGCTCCTTTAGCGGGGCGTAAAAGGCGGCGATGCTCTCCGTCAAAGCGCCGCACAGATCGACCGCCTCCAGCTGCAGCTCTTCGCCAGCGGACGCGATCACCGAATAGCGGAACAATTCTTCCGTGAGCTGCTTCATCGCCTGCGCCCTGCCACGAACGATGGCCAGATAGCGCTCCGCCCGTTCGCTCTTTTCCTCCTTTTCCAGCATCTCCAGATAGCCGCAGATGACCGTCAGCGGCGTGCGCAGGTCGTGCGATATGTTCGTCACGGCCTCCTTGAGCTCGCGATCACCGCTTTGATATTGCAGGCGCTGTTTGCGCAAAAGCCGCAGCTGCCCGTTCATCCTGGACGCCAGGCCCCTGGCGTGACGATCCCGCGAGGAAATGCAGATCAGATGGTTCGTCTCCTCCGTCAGGCACTCCTCCATCTCCGCGCCGATCTCGTCCATACTCCTTCGCAGGAGACGGACCTTCACGCAAAGAAGGCATACCGCGGCAAGCAAACCGGCGCATACGAGCCAAAGGAGCTCCATCCTTTCACCCCTCCCTTTCAGCCCTCGTCAGCGTTTCGCGCAAAGCACGAGCACGGCGAGCGCAAGTACGCCGCATACGAGCCATGGTAGCGACATCGTCCCTCACCCGCCTTATTTTAGGTCCTTTTTGTCGAACAGGATGAGGCCGCAAAGCGTCATAATCACCGTAATCGTGACCGAGCACAGCCCCATGCGCAGCGGGCGAGCGATCTCTACGTTCGTCATCAGGATGCCCTGCCCCGTAGGCAGCAGGTCGAGCACGAATTCATATGCGTTGCGCAGGTTGCCGCCGATGTAGTCCGGGTTGGGCGAGGGCTCGCTCATACGCATGCCCTCGGCGGTCATGATGATGCCGCTGCTCATCTCGGGCTGGCAAAGGCTGTTATAGACCATGCTCGCCCATACGAGCAGGCCGAGATACAGCAGCATGGAACATACGGCGGACGTCGCCTTGCCGGAAAAGGCCATGCCGACAAACGTAAAGATAGCGGAAAGGGCGAGCGCGAACAGCGCGATGAGGCCGACATAGCACGCCAGGCCGGCGTACCCGATCTGCCACGTGCCGAGGGTGGGTATCCCCACCAGACCGCCCGCCAGCCAGGCCAGCGCAAATAGGAGCGTCGCCGCATAGCTGACCATAAGGTTTGTAAGATAGATGCCCGCGCGGCCGTGACCTACGATAAGCTTGTTGCGGATGGCTCCGTCTGCGTACTCCGTCCCCAGATACAGACTTGTAAATATAGCGCAGAAGAGGCCGAGCATGGGCGCCATGCTAAAATAGTAGTGGTCTAAAACGTATCTGTATCCGGACGACGCATCTGCTATTGCCTGTCTGCATCCGTTGAACATGATTACGATCGAAAATGTCAGCATCGCCGCCATTTCGCCCCAGAACACCTTGTTCTTCCATAGGCGGGCAAAGTTCGCGCATAAAAGCTTATACATGACGGCCCTCCCCCAAGAGGCTGACGTAGTAGCTCTCCAGGCTCTCGTCGCGCTCCTGCATCGAAAGGACTTCGCAATGCGCCTGCATCAGCGCCATCGTGAGCTGCGAGACATTCACCTTGGCGAATACGTCCGCCGCGGTGGCGGAGAGGATCTTGTAGTCGACGTGCATGCCCTCCAGCACGCGCGCGAGGGCCCCCGTGTCGGTCACCTCCACGCGTACGCATTTTCTGCAGGCCGCCTCCAGATCCGCCGCGCTGATCTCTTTCACGATGCGCCCGGCGTCGATAAAGCCGTAATGCGTCGCCAGCTTCGAAAGCTCGTCGAGGATATGGCTCGAAATCAGGACGGTAATCCGCCTTTCGCGGTTGAGCCGCAGGATGAGCTCGCGCATTTCGATGATGCCCTGCGGGTCCAGGCCGTTGACCGGCTCGTCCAGCAGGAGCAAATCCGGATCGCCCGCGAGCGCGACGGCGATGCCCAGCCGCTGCTTCATGCCCAGCGAGAAATGACGGACCTTTTTCTTTCCCGTCTGCGCGAGGCCGACCAGCTCCAAGAGACCCGCTATGCCCTCGAAGGACGGCAAACCGAGCACGCGGTATTGCGCCTTGAGGTTGTCCTCCGCCGTCATGTCCAGATAGATGGAGGGCGTCTCCACCACCGCGCTCATCCGCCTGCGCGCCCTGCGGATGTTGGCTGCTTCGCTGTCCATGCCGTACAGCACGTACTTCCCCGCCGTAGGCGCCTGTAGGCCGCAGATCAGGCGTATCAGCGTCGTCTTGCCCGCGCCGTTCTTTCCGACGAAACCGTAAACCGCTCCCCGGGGGACGTGCATGGAGAGCCTGTCAAGCGCTTTCAAATGTCCGTAGCGCTTGCTCAGGTCGTGGGTCGTCAACACATATTCCATCTCGAATCCTCCCAAATATCTTTTGTGCCGACATTGTAACCCTCAACGGTTCGCAAACCGGTAAAGAAAAGGGTAAAGAAATGGTATAGATTCACTTCACGTGGACGCAAGCTTAAACCCGATCCCCCAGACCGCCTCGATGTAGTCCTTTCCGCCGGCCTCCCGTAGCTTTTTGCGTAGATTGCTGACGTGTATTTTGAGGGAGCTTTCCGTGCAGTCCGGCGTGTCCTCTCCGATGCGTTCCAGCAGCTGCGCTTTGGTGATCACCTGCGAGGGGTTTTGCATCAGCATCTTCAGGATGGCATATTCCGTCCGCGTCAGGCGGACTGCGGCCCCGCCCGCCTGTATCGAGTGCGCGGCCGTATCCAGGAGGATGTCGTCATAGGATAAAACCGCGTTCTGCGTGACCTTGGCCCGCCGCAGCGCGACGACAATGCGCGCCAGCAGCTCCTCGATGTCAAAGGGCTTGGTGACGTAGTCCGCCGCGCCGCCGAGCAGCAGGTCCACCTTGCCCGCAGTATCCGCCTTCGCGCTGACGACGATGACAGGGATCCCCTCGATTTGCGGCAATACGTTTTCCCCGGAAAGCCCGGGCAGCATCAGGTCCAGCAGCACGAGGTCGGGCTGGGACGCGCGGAGCGCCAGCAGCGCCTCCGTGCCCGAATACGCCCGTGAGACGAGATAGCCCGCATTGCCCAGCGCCGTCTCCAGCATGTCCCCGATATGGATGTCGTCGTCGACGATCAAAATGTGCTTCATGGGCGTCCCGCCTTTCGCTTTTTCAATCGATACGAAACGTAAGGCGGCATAGTCGCGATGGACCACGCCGCCCTGCCGGCTTGCTATTCTTTTTCCTTATTTCGCTCCTACGCTTTGCGCCGTATGAAAGACGAGCTTGTCGTCCTCGATCTTCGCCTCGACCGTATCGCCCAGATGGATGCGGCCTGCGAGGATCTCCTCGGACAGCGCGTCCTCTACCGTGCGCTGGATCGCCCTGCGCAGCGGACGGGCGCCGTATTGCGGATCAAAGCCCGCCTTGGCCAGGTAAGACACCGCCTCATCCGGCATTTGCAGCTGGATGCCCTGCTCGGCAAGACGGCGCTGCACCTGCCCGACCATGAGGCCCGCGATTTCGCGGATCTCCGCCTCCTCCAGCGGATGAAACACGATGATCTCGTCCACGCGGTTGAGGAACTCCGGCCTAAAGAGGTTTTTGACCTCCTTCATGATCCTCTCGCGCATCTGTTCATAGCTGCGCGCGCGCTCCATCTCGCTTTGCACGTCTGTGCCAAAGCCCAGGCGCTGCTTATGGTCCAGCGCATGCGCGCCGGCGTTGGAGGTCATGACGACGACGGTGTTCTTAAAGTCCACCGTGCGCCCCTGAGAATCCGTAAGCCGCCCGTCCTCCAAGATCTGCAAAAGGATGTTGAACACGTCCGGGTGCGCCTTTTCGACCTCGTCGAAGAGCACCACGCTGTAGGGCTTTCTGCGCACCTTTTCGGTGAGCTGCCCGCCCTCGTCGTGGCCGACATAGCCTGGAGGCGAGCCGACCATGCGCGAAACGCTGTGCTTTTCCATGTACTCGCTCATGTCGATGCGGATGACGGCGTCCTCGTCGCCGAACATCGCCTCGCCCAGCGCGCGGCAAAGCTCGGTCTTGCCCACGCCCGTAGGTCCCAGAAAGATGAACGAGCCGATGGGGCGCTTGGGATCCTTGAGGCCCGCGCGCGCGCGGCGGATCGCCCGCGCTACCGCGCCCACGGCCTCGTCTTGGCCGACGACCCTGCCGTGCAGCGTCTCTTCCAGGTGCAGCAGCCTTTCCGACTCGTCCTGCGTCATCTGCCGCACGGGGATGCCCGTCCATTGGGCGACGATCTCGGCGATTTCCGCTTCGCCGACCTGCTCGTGCACGGCGTTGCGCTGGCGCTCCCATTCCTTGCGGCGTGATTCCATCTCCGCCACAAGGCTGCGTTCCCGGTCACGCAAGCCGGCGGCCTTTTCAAAGTCCTGGTGCGCGACCGCCTCTTCCTTTTCCTTGGCGAGCGCGTCCAGCTGCTCCTGGGTTTCCTTCATGTCCGGCGGCGTCATAAACGAGCGGATGCGCACGCGCGAAGCCGCCTCGTCCACCAGATCGATGGCCTTGTCCGGCAGGAAACGGTCGGAGATATAGCGCGAGGAGAGCGAAACCGCCGCCTCGATCGCCTCGTCCGTGATGCGCACCTTATGATGCGCCTCGTAGCGGTCGCGCAGACCCTTTAAAATAGCGACCGCCTCTTCCTCCGTCGGCTCTCCGACGGTGACAGGCTGAAAGCGGCGTTCCAGGGCCGCGTCCTTCTCTATGTGCTTGCGGTATTCGTCCAGCGTCGTCGCGCCGATGCATTGCAGCTCGCCGCGCGCCAGCTGCGGCTTGAGGATGTTCGCCGCGTCCATCGCGCCCTCGGCGCTGCCCGCGCCGACGATCGTATGCAGCTCGTCGATAAAGAGGATGACGTTGCCCGCCTCTTTCAGCTCCCTGAGCGCGTTCTTGAGCCGCTCTTCGAACTCGCCCCGGTACTTGCTGCCCGCGACCAGCGAGGCCAGATCTAGCGAAAACACGCGCTTGCCCTGTAGCATCTCCGGGATGTTTCCGTCCACGATCCGCTGCGCCAGCCCCTCCGCGATGGCCGACTTGCCCACGCCCGGCTCGCCGATGAGCACCGGGTTGTTCTTGGTGCGCCTGGAGAGGATCTGTACCACGCGCTCGATCTCGCGTCCGCGGCCGATCACGGGATCCAGCTTGCCGTCGCGCGCGTCCTGCGTCAAGTCGCGCCCGAACTGGTCGAGCGTCTTCGTCCCTGCGACCCCTTCGCGCGACTCGCCGCCCGCCTGGGGCGCGCCGCCGCCGGATAGCGATGCCAGGATCGTCTCGCGTGCTTCTTCCAGGTCTACGCCGAGCGACACGAGCACGTGCGCGGCGACGCCCTCGCCCTCGCGCAGAAGGGCGAGCCATAGATGCTCCGCGCCGATGTAGTTTTGTCCCAGCGAGCGCGACTCCGCCATCGCCCCGTCGAGCACCTTTTTGGTACGCGGCGTCAGGCTAAGCGCCCCGCCGGCCGGGGTGTCGCCCAGCTCCACCACGCGCTCGATCTCCGCTTGCACCTGCTTGGGCGTAATCCCCCCCAGCATCTCGCGATCCTTTTCATCCTGCACCTGCATGAGGCCCATGAGCAGGTGCTCCGTGCCGACGTAATGATGCTTCATCGCCACAGCCGCCTGCTGCGCGCCCTGCAAGGCGCGCTGCGCGCGCTCGGTGAAGCGTCCGAAAATCGCCATATATGCCTCCCGTTTTATAAAGTTGATTGCGCGCCCGCAATCGCCGCGCGCACGAAGTTGGCGCGCAGCGCGTCGCGCTCCGGCGCCGTGAGTTCCTTGCCCGCCCGCCGTGCGATGCCGCCGCTCTGCGCCGCGTAAAGCAACGCATCCAGCTTCTCGCCATCTATGGAGATGAGCTGTAGGCTGCTGGCGAGCCGCACGTCCGACCAGCGCTGCATGAATTCCTTGTCGCCGATCCTGCGGGCGTAGGTAAAGACGCCCACCGATCGCATCAACCGGTCCTCCAGCGCCAGTCTGTCCTTCTCGATCAGCTTGGCGCGCGCCTTGCGCTCCATGTCGGCCAGCTGGCTGCCGACCTCCTTAATGGCCTTTGCCAGCTCCTCTTCCGTGCGGCCCAGCGTCACCTGGTTGGAGACCTGGTAAAGGTTCCCGAAAGCTTCGCTTCCCTCGCCGTATAGCCCGCGGATGGTCAGGCCCAGCTTGTCGACCGCCTGACCGACCACGCCCATCTGGCGCAGCATCGTGAGCGCGGGCAGGTGCAGCATCTGCGAAGCGCGCATGCCCGATCCCGTGTTGGTCGGGCACGCCGTCAGGTAGCCCAGCTGGTCGTCAAACGCATATTCTATCTTGGCCTCCAGCCCGTCGTCGACCTCCCGCGCGATCCGGGCCGCCTGCTCCACGTCCGAGCCCGGCACAAGCACCTGCAAGCGGATGTGGTCCTCCTCGTTCACCATGATGCTGACCGTATTCATTTTGCCCAAAAGGACGGCGGCCAAATCGGCGCTGCGCAAAAGATCGCGGCTGATCACGTGCTGCTCCACCATCTCTTGGCGCTGCACCGGGTCTAAATCGGCCAGGCGGATAAACGAATACGCCGACGCGTCGGGCAGCGTCGCCACCGCGTCGCAGGTGCGGCGGATCGTCTCCGCCGCCCAGACGTCGTTCATCATCGATGGAAAAGGAATATCCTTGTAATTGCGCGCCAGCCGTACGCGGCTGGAGAGGACGACGTCGTTCGTCCTTTGTTCAGGCATGGTCGCCGCCCCCCTTCACCGCGGCATCCCGCGGCTCTTCCTTCGCCGTCATCGAGCGGATCTGGTCGCGCAGCTGCGCAGCGCGCTCGAATTCTTCCTTGGCGACCGCCTCGTCCATCTCCTGCTTCAGGCGCTCGAGCTCGCGCTGCGCGCTGATCTGCGCGCTGCGCGCGGGCGGTACGTGGCCGGTATGCTGTGTGCGGCCGTGAATGCGCCTGAGCATCGGCGCAAGCTGTTTGCCAAACGCCTTGTAGCACTCCGCACAGCCGAGCAGGCCCGTCTCGCGAAAGCGCTCGTAATCCATCCCACAGCTGGGGCAGCGCAGCTGCGCATGCTCACGCTTGTCCTCCTGCCCCGCCATGCCGGACAAAAGGCTCGATATCAGGCTGGACATAGAGCCGGGATCCAG
>JAEYAR010000037.1 GCA_023404715.1 Bacillota bacterium
GATCGTGCCCTGCTAGTGCAGGCGAGAGGACCGTGTCCGGCTCGACCAATAGGCAAACATCGTCCATCGCAAGGAAGCTGGAGCTGCGTAGGCTATAGAGCAGAGCGTCTACGCTGACGTATACGCCCAAATAGCTATCGCTAAAAGGGCGCACCCAAAAGAGATAGTAGGTATCGCCCACCTGCCGGGTATACCACGAGAGCATATCTCCGTCAATCGCGGAGCTCAGGTCAGCACGCAGTACGGCTTCTAATGCGTCCTGATCAGAGAGCGGAAGCGCGACATACGCGCAGTGCAGCAGCCGGCCGGTATTCGGTGTGAAGAAGAAAGCGCCGTCCATGCTCGAAGAGAGCAGCACGCTTTGAGAGAGGGTTCGGTAGATGCTCTGACTAGCGAGAAGCGTCTGCGTGGTGTTTTCAGAACGTTCAGCGGCGTACAGCGTGCTTGTTTTGGTGTTGAGCAGGCCGGTGACGCTAAGCTCTACGTCGTGAAATGTGCGGTCTATCATCTGCAGGTACAGACGCATGGTGTCGCTGTAGGAATGAAGGACCTGATTTTGCACAAAATGGGCTGAATACGCGGTGCTGAGCACGGTGAAGACGGTTAAAAGCAGAAGAATGCAGATAAAGAGAAGCTGTACCCAGCGTTTGAGCGTTAGACGCATGGACCTGTCCCTCCGATTGTGCAATATTTCTGACAAGTGCCGTTTATGCGCGGTATTATGACCAATATAGCGCAAAACCTCCAAAACTGCAATATGCGATTGCCGTAACCGTGCAATGAATGCCTGATCTGGATTTATAAATGCGCCCCTGAGATAAATGAAAAAAGCTTATCTCAGGGGAAAAATGTACTCATTTTCATGTAATTATAGACATACATAGATCAAACGCCGCCAGCGATCGCGACAATCCCCGATGGCGCGGATATGCCGTGAATTTGACCTGACGACCTATCGGGACTACCATGCGCAATACGCTCAGGCCAATGGGGAATGGCGCGAGCGTTGTCGCGAGTGATCGTGCGGCGAACTCAGACAGAAATAATTATTTGTTCAACAAGGGGCTGTTGCGGATTGCGTTATCCATCCGCAACAGTCCTATTGTTTGTGTTTACGCCATTAAAATCCGCTGTACATCCCGCACAGATACCGCTCGCGGCGTGATTCCCTGCCGAACCGCGAGGGCCGCGGCGGCGCCGACCCCTTCGCCCATAGCCAGGCAGATCGGCATGGCGCGATAGTTGGAGTGCGCCATATGGGTGCCGGAGATCAGCCTGCCGGCGAGCAGCATGCCTTCGACCTCGCGGGGCAGGCAACAGCGATAGGGGATCTGGTAATAGGCGTCGCAGGGGAATCCTTTTTGAACGCCCGTCGCGTCGAGTCCGCCGCCCGTCATGTTGTGTACGTCAAAATTGAAAAATGCGTCTTTAACGATCCAATCTTCAAAACAGCGGTGGGAGAGAATGTCTTCGTCTGTGAGGGTATATACCCCCTCGAAATGGCGCGTTTCCCGGATTCCCATCATGGCGGCGGCGCTTACGACGAAGCAGCGTTCGTAGCCGGGAACATATTCCCGCAGGAAGCGGACGATCGCGGGCATTTGCGAACGGCATATCCGCTCGGCCTGCGTAAGGCTGGCGGTATGCGTCCCATCTATTTGCGTCGCGTTGGTCATGTTGACGGTTACTACGCCGGGAAGGGAGGTTCTGTAGAGCAGCACGTGGCCCGCAGGCGCGGGCAGGGCCTGCCGGGCCAGCGCTTGTAGCTCGCCCTTTTCTGTGTGTACGAGCGTTTCGAACGAGCCGGGGAACTTGGCCCGCTGCGTGTCAACGCCGCCGAGCTTGAACATCAGCGTCGCGGGCTGCATGCTCCCGTCCTCCTCCCGGCCTAGCGTGTAGGGAACGCCCGCACGCGCGGCGATGTCGCCGTCGCCTGTGGCGTCGACCGTGACGTCGGCCCATATCGCCTGCCTGCCGTCTTTGTTTTCGATGATTGCGCCGGCGATGCGCTTTCCATCCATAATGGGCGCGCAGGCCATGGTGTATAGCAGCAGACTCGCGCCGCTCTCGGCGAGCATCTCTAGGTAGACGGCCTTCAGCGCTTCCGGGTCGATAATATTTGTCGGGGCCTCTGCGGAGCATTCGTCGCGCTTATCCAGCATGCGCTGCAGCACTTCGCGGTATAGCGAACTGTTTACAGTGCCGGTAAAGTGGCTCATAAGTCCGGTCGTGGACATGCCGCCGATCGCGCTGGCTGAATCGACCAACAGCGTCTTGCTCCCTTGACGAGCCGCCGATATGGCGACGGCAAAGCCGGCCACGCCTCCCCCTAAGACAAGGACGTTTACCCGGTCCAATACGGGTAGAGACCGTGGCGCTTCCGTATATTGTTCCTTTGACATATCACTTTGCTCCTTTCAACCCTTGAACGTTTCATGGGTCATTATAGCAAAGTACATCGCGAGACGCCTTTGATATTTTGCAAAACATTGGGTATATATTGCAATATATTTCTTGTGTGATGAGCTTGCAAACGATATAATGAGATTGGGGGAGGGTGACAAAGAGTGTCTTTATATCAGGAGGATGCGTTTGCCGCAAAGCTGGCTTCTGACATTTGCAGCGTGATTGACGACCTGAAGGCAAATAATGGGCTGCAGATCACCGTGCACCTGTTAAACGCCCGGCTTTCTCCATGCTGGTACCGCTTCCTGCCGTATAACCTTCATCAAAACATCTACTGCCTTTGCATTAAGGATAGCTCGGATGCATGGCAGCACTGCATCGATTGCCAAGAGCGGGTGCTTTCGCGCGCCCGGGAGAGAGGCAGCTATACGGGTATCTGCTGGGCGGGCTGTCTGGAGGCGATCTTTGCGCTCAGCGGCTCCGACGGAATGACGGAGGCCTTTTTATCCGTCAGCGGATATGGCGCGCCCATGAAAGATGCGCTGCCACGGCTGTACCGGGCAAGCCGCCGCTACGACCTGGGCAGCGAACGGTTGTTGGAGGCATACGGCGCGCTAAAGCGGGAACCGCCGGACATGGCATATTTGACCCGTCTGCTGATGCCGCTCAGGTATATGATCATGCTGCTTATCGATCATTATTCAATGTTGGCGCCACCGCGTACGGGGGACGAGTGTGCGTCCAAACAATATCAACATATCATGGCCTACATCAACCGCTATTTTGCGCAAAAGATCACCATACAGAGCCTGGCCGAGACGTTTCATTGCAGCTATTCGAGCATCAGCCACATATTCAAGCGTTTCAGCCCTTGCGGCTTTACGCAAACGCTCGCCCAAATACGGGTCGACGCGGCTAAAAAGCATTTGGAGTATACGAGCGAGAGCATTTTGGAGATCGCATCCTGCGTCGGCTTCGACGACCCCAATTACTTTTCCTACGTATTTCGCCGGGAAACGGGGATGTCCCCGACGCAATGGAGGCAAGGCAAAATACAGCGTGCAAAAGGCGCGCAGAAGGAGGAAATGGCATGAAAATCTCAGCTTCTATTCCAGGTGGCAACTTTTACTTGGAGGGGATCGACGGGCACGTGGTACGCGGACGCCAAGAACTGCGCGATACGACGGAATGGTGGTTTCACTGGCGTTTGCGCATGGATGGATTAAACGCGGGAGAGACTTGGCGGATCGAATTCACCGACGGTGAGGTGGTTGGACCTTTTGGCCCAGCAGTGAGATTCGATGGGCAGAGTTGGCGTTACTTGGGCACGCACAGCCGCGTGAGCGGCGCATGCTTCACGTTTACAACGCCGCGGGATTGCGCGTGGGCGGAGTTTGCTTTTTCTATACCGTATGACCCGACGGATTGGGCGGCGTTCGTTTCGGGCATTCGGTCGCTTCCCTTCGTTCGTGAAGAGATTTTATGCGAGACTGCAAAGGGCAGGCCGGCGCCGGTGCTGCACATCGGAAACTCGAACGCGCACGGGCGGCTGCTATTGACTGCACGGCACCACGCCTGCGAAACCACTGGCAATTATCTCATCGAGGGTATCGTTCATCATTTGTTGGAAAGAAATGATCCTTTAATTTATCCCGTGTTGCAGCGTTACGAAATCATCATCGTTCCGTTTATGGATTTAGACGGTGTGATCGACGGCGATCAGGGCAAGGCCCGCGCTCCGCACGATCACAACCGGGATTACATCGATGAGCCCCTTTACGACACCGTAGCACAGGTGCAATCAATCCTCAACAGCACGAAGGATTTGATCGTGCTCGACTGCCATTCGCCTTATAAGTGGGGGAAGCTGAACGATCACGCGTTTCTCGTGCGGCCTAATGACAGGCATGCGGCCCTTCAGGTCGCGGCGCTGGGACGCGAGCTGCGCATCCTTTGCAGCCGGGAGGATCCCGCATCTTGCCTGATCTACGAGCAGCTCTTTGACAAGCGCGCGCAGACGGACTGGGGCGGAAATTATGTTTCTGATGCGCAGGCAGAGGCCCTTCGAAACGAACAGGCGACGACGTGCAACGGGTATGCAGCTCGGCATGGCGCTCTGCTGGCCGCTTCGTTTGAAACCCCTTATTTTGGAACAGAGAATAACCCGGCAAATCCATACACCATTCGTAATCTCGGCCGCAAGCTAGGCTTGTCGCTGGAACACTACCTGATGAGTAATGAGGAATAAATCATGGAGAGTACGCCCTTTCACGTTGAGAACCATCGTGTTCAGGTCTGCGTGGTCGGCGGCGGGCTGGCTGGGTTATGCGCCGCCGTCGCCAGCGCACGACGCGGTGCACGCACGCTGCTTATGCACGATCGTCCTGTGCTTGGCGGGAACGCTTCCAGTGAGATCCGCATGTGGGTGTGCGGCGCGCATGGCCGCGACCGCCGCGAGACGGGCATCATCGAAGAGATCCTGCTGAAAAACCAATTTTTGAACCCGGGTAAGAACTATTCGCTATGGGATAGCGTGCTCTACGGCATGTGTACGCGTCAAGAGCGGCTGGAGACGCTGCTAAACTGTGCGTGCGTGCAGGGCGAGATGGCGGATGGCTGCCTGCATAACGTAACCGGTTTTCAGCCGACGACGCAGGTTTGGCACCGCGTCGAGGCGGAACTGTTCATCGATTGCTCTGGCGACAGCGTGCTGGCGCCGATCACCGGCGCTCCCTGCCGTATGGGGCGGGAAGGATACGATGAATACGGTGAATCCTTTGCGCCGGAACAGGCGGATAACAAAACCATGGGCATCAGCTGCCTGATCCAAGCGCGTAGGGAACGGGAGGAGAGCGTCTTTATTCCGCCTAAATGGGCGAAGCGGAAGAACCGGGCGGATTTAGATCCGCACCGGTTGCCCAATTTGGACGACCCGATGGAAAACTTCTGGTATCTGGAGCTGGGCGGCGAAGAGGACTGCATCCGAGACGCGGAGAGGATCAAGGATGAGCTGATCGCCGAGGCGCTCGGCCTGTGGGATTATTTAAAAAATGCCCCTGAAAACAGGGAGAAGAATCGCCTGTGGCGTCTGGACTGGATCGGTTTCCTTCCTGGGAAGCGGGAGAGCCGCCGCTATTTGGGGGATTACGTCATGACGGAGCATGACGTGCTCTCTGGCGGGCATTTTGACGATTTGATTGCGTATGGCGGCTGGAGTATGGATGATCATCATCCCGCGGGCCTGCGGACACATGAACCGCCCACGACCTATCACGATTCGCCCTCGCCGTTCGGTATCGCATATCGGTGCCTTTATTCGGCAGCCGTTCCCAACCTGATGTTCGCGGGGCGCAATATCTCCGTCACCCACTCGGCACTGAGCGCGACGCGCGTGATGGCCACCTGCGCTACGCTCGGCCAGGCGGCGGGTACGGCGGCAGCGCTCGCCGTAAAGGATGGGATTGGGCCGCGCGAGGTATATGCGCTGCATATAGACCGCCTACGCCAAGCGCTCATGGAGGACGATTGCTACCTTCCCTACGCACGGCGCGCGATCCCCTTATGCTCGCAGCAAGGAACGTATCGCTTGGCGGAGAGGGACGCTTCGATCCTCAAAAACGGCCTCGACCGGCCGATCGACGGGGAGGACAATGGGCTTTTCGTGCCGCTTGGGTCGGCAATAGAGGTGGATTTTCCCTTTGAAAGGAAGGTGTCCGGTATACGTTTGATTTTTGACAGCGATTTAAATCGCGAGACCCTACCGGAAACGGCGCGTGGGCTGAGACGTCCAATGCCCGGCAACCGTATTACGGGTCAACCTGATTCCTGCGTGCCCGCCACTTTGGTACGCGCCTTTCGAGTAGAGGCCTTGACAAGCGTTGGCTGGCGCACGCTCTTGCTGGAGGAGAATAATTATCTGCGCCTTTTTACGGCGCATCTTTGTACCAGCACGCGAGCCCTTCGCATTACGCCGTTGACCACCTGGGGTTCTCAGGCCGCGCATATCTTTTCTTTGGACGTGCTATAAAGGAGCGCTTGATGATGACGTGCAATTTGCTTTTTACCGGCGATATCATGGCGCAAATCGCCCAGAATGATGCATGCAGAACGCCGGACGGATATGACTACAGCCCTGTGCTCGCACCCGTGCGCGAGTTGCTCAAAGCCGGTGATATGACGGTTGGCAATCTGGAAACGCCATTTGCCGGGGAACCGGCGGGCTATTCGTTTGCTCGTTATTCATTCAATACGCCGGAGGAAATGGCGGTTCAGATCAAGGACGACGGTTTCGATCTCGTTTCCCTTGCAAACAACCATTGTATGGATAGGAACCTCGCAGGACTGCACCACACGTTGGAGGTGCTGGATCGCATTGGGCTCAAACATACAGGCCTGGCGCGTACGCGGTTAGAGCGAGATACTCCTTGCATCGTGGAGCGTTGCGGTATGCGCTTTGGCTTTCTCTCCTATACCTATGGAACCAACGCGTTTGCGCATCGCATGTTTCTACCCGAAAGCGCGCGCTATGCCGTGAATCTCATGCAGCCGGAGGAGACGCTGCCGGGCGCTATCGATTTGCTGGATCGAAAAGCAGTGCCCCATCGTGTGAATGAGCTATATGAGACGCAGAATCCCTTGTACGAAGCGCAGATCAAGCCGCGCCTTGAGCAGGTGCAATCGGACATCCTCCGCTTGCGGGATGAAAAGGCCGATGCCGTCGTCATGCTGCTGCACTGCGGCGGACAGTACGACCCAGAGCCAGACGCTTACACGCGCGAGGTCGTGAAGCGAATCGTCTCGATGGGTGTGGATGCGGTGATCTGCAACCATCAGCATATCCTGCATCCCTTCTCTTACGTAGATGGAGTACCCGTGGCCTGGTGCCTTGGCAATCTGATTCAAACGCCTGCGCAGAATGTGCACCCCGGACTTGGGCCCTCGTATTCGGCGATTCTGCGCCTTTGCGTGGAGAAGACGCAGCGCCTTTACATCCGGGGTGTTTATGCCCGGCTTACGCGTTGCATAGAGGACGAACGGGGCCGCACCATCGTCTATCCGCTCGATCGGTTAATCCGCGAATCGCGAGGGGAAGATCGGGCGGCGCTGATATCTGCACGAAAGCATTACGTCAACTTACTGCGCGGTTTGCCGGCGGACTCGCCGGTAGAGGAGACCGATGAATACAGAATCGGATGATGGATCGATGGCTAAGCATATTTTGTAAAAAGCAGACGGATCCTTGCAAGATTTCAAAGGCAGACCGATGCGGTGTTTGATATAATGAAATGCATGAAACCCATAAAAAACGGATGAGAATAAAGGCGAAAGCGGTAAAAAAGGCTGCGCAAAGCAATTGGCTCTCTAAAGAAATTTGTAAAAGCACATGAATAACCGATTGCCCTTTCGGACGATACCGAATCCGTCTTTAGAAGAAACAAGAGGAGGAAATTCATGACACAGGTAGCCAAATCTCAAAAAATCCGGCAGACCCAAACGCTGAGGCTGATGCGGCGTAACGTGGCGCTTTATGTGTTACTGATTCCGGCGCTTTTGTACCTACTCGTCTTTTGCTATTGGCCGATGTACGGCGTGCAGATCGCATTTCGCAATTTTACATTTGAAGGCGGTATTACAGGCTCGCCGTGGGTGGGGTTGAAGTGGTTTCGCTTCTTTTTTAAATCCCCTTTGTTTATGACGCTGTTGCGCAACACCTTGACCCTTAGCCTGTACAGCATCGTCGCCGGTTTCCCGGTGCCGATTTTGCTGGCGCTGATGATCCACAACACGCCCGGGAGGCATTACCGTCGCATGATCCAGACGGTCACATATCTGCCGCATTTCATCTCTATCGTGGTCATGGTGGGCATGCTCTCCTGCTTCTTCTCCGTCAATTCGGGCTTCGTCAATACGCTCATCAAGAGCATGGGCGGTACGCCCAAACAGTTTATGGGTATGCCACAATACTTTCGGCATATGTACGTCTGGTCTGGCGTTTGGAAGAACATGGGGTGGGATTCCATCATCTACATGGCGGCCTTGACGAGCATCAGCCCGGAGTTGCACGAGGCGGCGATGATCGACGGAGCGAATAAGCCTCAGCGCATCTGGCATATCGATCTGCCGGGCATCGTGCCCACAATGGTGATTCTGCTGATCCTGCGGGCCGGTAGCGTCATGTCCGTCGGCTTTGAAAAGGTGTATTTGATGCAGAACGCCCTCAACAACCCGGTTTCCGAGATCATATCCACCTATACGTATAAGCAGGGCATGCTGGATATGAAATATAGTTATTCCGCTGCCATCGGCCTTTTCAACAACGTCGTCAATTTTGTGTTTCTGAGCATCGTGAACTTCGCGGGCAAGCGCCTCACCGGCAACAGCCTATGGTGAAAGGAGAGGTCTGAAATGGCACACGAAATCGTCTTAAGCAGGTCTCACAAGCCGTTAACCCGTGAAGATCGGGTTTTCAACACCATCTTGATCGCCTTGATGTTCGCCGTACTTGTGATTTGCGCCTACCCAATCTATTTTGTAATTGTGGCCTCTGTTTCAGATTCCAGCGTAGTCAACTCCGGGCAGCTGCTGCTGTGGCCGTCGAGCTTTCACCTGAGCGGGTACCAATTCGCGTTCAGGGATTATCGTATTACCACCGGCTATAGTAACACGCTGCTCTATACCCTCGCTGGCACGGTGCTGGGCCTCGCCTGCTCGCTGCCGGCTGGCTATGCACTGTCGCGTGCTGACCTGCCAGGGCGTGGCATCATCACGGGCATTATGGTCTTTACCATGTATTTTGGCGGTGGCATGATCCCGACCTACCTGGTGATCAAACAGCTGGGTCTGATCAACTCGCGGTGGATCATGATCATTCTCGGCAGCGTTTCGGTGTATAATATCATCCTGATTCGTACGTTTTTTGCAGGCAACATCGCGACGGAGCTGCAGGAGGCGGCCTTTATCGACGGCTGTTCGAACACGCGCTTCTTCTTTCGGTTTGCGATTCCGCTCTCCAAAGCGATTATCGCCGTCATCGCCCTTTATCTGGCGGTAGGCTACTGGAACAGTTACTTTAACGGCCTTCTGTACCTGAC
>JAEYAR010000035.1 GCA_023404715.1 Bacillota bacterium
GTGTCTACGTGGCCGTCCTGCGTGTCGGCGCCGCCCTGCGCGCCTGCGTCCGGGCCCGGCTGGCCGCCCTGCTCCGCCTGCTGCTGCTGATAGATCTTGCCGAAGACCTCATAAACCTTTTGCGTGAAGGTCTCTTGCGCGCCCTTGATCTGCTCGACGTCGTTCGACTCGCGCACCTTCTTAAACGCGTCCAACTCACCCTGCACGGTCGCCTTGTCCTCCTCGGTGAGCTTGTCGCCCAGGTCCTTGAGCTGCTTTTCGACCTCGAAGATCATGCTGTCCGCCCGGTTGAGGGTTTCAACCTCTTCCTTCTTCTTCTTGTCCTCGGCGGCAAACTGCTCGGCTTCCTTAACGCGCTGGTTGATCTCGTCCTCCGTCAGGTTGGTCGAGGCGGTGATCGTCACCTTCTGCTCGTTGCCGGTGCCCAGATCCTTCGCGCTGACGTTTACGATGCCGTTGCGGTCGATGTTAAACGTCACTTCGATCTGCGGCACGCCGCGCGGCGCGGGGGCGATGCCGGTCAGCTGGAAGCGGCCCAGCGTCTTGTTGCCCGCGGCCATCTCGCGCTCGCCCTGCAGCACGTGCACCTCGACGCTCGTCTGCCCGTCCGCTGCGGTGGAGAATATCTGAGATTTGGTGGTCGGGATGGTGGTATTGCGGTCGATCAGCCGCGTGAACACGCCGCCCATCGTCTCGATGCCCAGGGATAGCGGCGTCACGTCCAACAGGAGGACGTCCTTTACCTCGCCGCCGAGCACGCCGCCCTGAATCGCGGCGCCCAGCGCGACGCATTCGTCCGGGTTGATGTTCTTGTAGGGATCCTTGCCCGTGGCCTTCTTGACGGCATCCTGCACCGCCGGAATGCGGGTAGAGCCGCCGACCAGAATTACGCGGTCGATCTGCGATGCGGACAGCCCCGCGTCGCTGAGCGCGCGCTGCACGGGCTGCATGGTCGCCTCGACCAGATCGCGGGTCAGCTCGTCGAACTTCGCGCGGGTCAGCGTCATGTCCAGGTGCTTCGGGCCCGTCGCGTCCGCCGTGATAAACGGCAGGTTGATGTTCGTGCTCATGACGCCGGATAACTCGATCTTCGCCTTTTCGGCGGCCTCCTTCAGGCGCTGCAGCGCCATGCGGTCGGCCTTGAGGTCGATCCCGTTCTCGCGCTTGAACTCGCTGGCGAGGTAGTCGATGATGCGCTGGTCGAAGTCGTCGCCGCCCAGACGGGTGTTGCCGTTGGTGGCCAGCACCTCAAATACGCCGTCGCCGATCTCCAGGATCGATACGTCGAACGTGCCGCCGCCCAGGTCGTAAACGAGGATCTTGTGGTTCTCGTCCTTGTCCAGGCCGTAGGCCAGCGAAGCGGCCGTCGGCTCGTTGATGATGCGCAGCACCTCCAGGCCCGCGATACGGCCCGCGTCCTTGGTCGCCTGGCGCTGGCTGTCGGAGAAGTATGCCGGCACGGTGATGACCGCCTGGGTGACCGTCTCGCCCAGGTACGCTTCCGCGTCGGCCTTGAGCTTTTGCAAAATCATGGCGGAGATATCCTGCGGGGTGTACGCCTTGCCGTCGATGTCCACCTTAAAATTGGTGCCCATCTCGCGCTTGATAGAGATGATGGTGCGGTCCGGATTGGTCACGGCCTGGCGCTTGGCGACCTGGCCGCAGAGGCGCTCGCCGTTCTTGGCAAAGGCGACGACGGAAGGTGTGGTGCGCGCGCCCTCAGCGTTGGGGATGACCGCCGCCTCGCCGCCCTCCATGACGGCGACGCAGCTGTTCGTAGTACCCAGGTCAATACCGATAATCTTGCCCATATGTTTTTCCTCCTAGCATAGATGAATCACTTGCTGTGTTTGATTGTTTGAATCATATGTGATCAGGCCTCAGCCTGCGACCACCTTGACCATCGCGTGGCGAACCACGCGCGAGCCGACCTTATAGCCCTTTTGAAGCACCGCGCACACCGTGCCCGGTTCTCCTTCGTCCTCGCTGCCCTGCAGCACGGCATTTTCCAGCTCGGGATCGAATACCTCGCCCTGACGGTCGATGACCTCGACGCCCAGATGTTGCATCGTCTCCCAAAGGCCCTTGTGCACGAGCTCCACGCCGCTCCGTAGGGGCGATTCCTCGTCCTGCGCCGCGGCGAGCGCGCGTTCGATATTATCCAGCACGGGCAGCAGCTTTTCCACCGTATCCCGCTTGCCTTCCTCATAGGCTTCTGCGCGCACGGCGTTGTTGCGGCGGCGGAAGTTATCGAAGTCGGCCTGTACGCGCTGCGCGAGGCCGATGTATTCCTCGCACTTGGCGAGCGCTTCGGCGAGGCGCTGCTCCATCTCCTGCCCGGCGGCGGCTTCCTGTTCCGGCGCCGTCTCGCCCTGCGCGCCCTCTTCCGGCGCGCTCTGCGCGGTTTGTTCCTCCAGCGCTTCCTGGTTTACGCTCTCTTCGTTCATCTTCTTGCCCTTTCTCTTGCGGTCTTTACCCCACTGCTTCAGCCGTTCCTTTTGTGCGCCGGCCTGCCGCTTCATCTCATCCATTACGCCCGCGCTCCTTTTCGGAGCGGCGTGTGTTTTTGCTTTCTTCATTTTTTGTCCTGCCCGGAAAGCAGCTCCATCAGCGACTTTCCCATGTAATCGAGCGCCGAGATCACCCGGTTATACTGCATGCGCGTCGGCCCGATGATGCCGATGGTATTGAGCTTGCCGCTGCCCAGGCGGTAGGTCGCCGTAACCACCGAGCAGTCCTGTGTCTCGGGCATGCCCGTCTCCGGACCGATGCGGATTGAAAACTCCATCTGCGCCCCGCCTGAAAGCAGCCGTATCACCTTTTCCTTCGTTTCCAGCACGCTCAAAAGGCTGCGCGCCTTCTCCACATCGCTGTACTCTGGGTAATCGAGCAAGTTGGACGTGCCGCCGACCACGAGCTCCGTGTGATCCTGCGGGGTTGCCCCTTCGCTGATCGTCGCGAGCATGCTCGTAAGCAGCTCGCCCTGACCCTTGAACTCGGCGCCGATCCCTTTCAGGATCGACTGCACCTGGCTCATCTTACACCCGGCCAGGCGCTCCGTCAGCATGCCCGATATGCGGTACAGGTCGTCAGGGCTCATGCCCGGGCCGATGCGCATCGGCGTCTGCTTGATCACGCCGGCGTCCGTCACCAGGATCAAAAGAACCGTGCCCTCCGTCACCGGCACCAGCTGCATGTGGCGCAGATGCAGGTTCTCCTCCTCGGTCTGGCGCGTCATGATCACCGTCGTATAGTGCGTCACGCTGGAAAGCGCCTTTGCGGCCCGTTCAGCGATGTCCTCCACCTGGCGCACGCGCCGGTCGAAGAACTTGCCGATGATCTCAGCCTCCTCCTGCGTAAGCGGGGTGCGCTTCATCAGCCGGTCGACGTAGAGCCTGTACGCCTTGTAGGACGGTATGCGGCCCGCCGACGTGTGCGGCGAATCGAGATAACCCAGTTCTTCCAGATCGCTCATTTCATTGCGAATGGTAGCTGAAGACAGGTTCTGTTCGTACTTGCGCGAGATGGTCCTGGAGCCCACAGGCATCGCCGTGACGATATAGTCGTCGATGATCGCCTGAAGGATTCTGAACTTCCGCTCGACAAGGTCCACGATGCATCACCATCCTTCGGGTTGTTAGCACTCTCGCGGGGCGAGTGCTAACCGACGTGATAAAAATAGCACTCCTTTGCGCTTTTGTCAAGGTGTTTTAAAGCATTTTTTCAACTTTTTGACCTTTTTTGATCAAAAACCGCTTTTGGGCGTTTCAAAGTCCATCAGGCCTATCAAAACAGCGTTTTGCACATCCATGCCCCGGCGCGTCAGGCGCAGGAAATTTTCATGGCGCGTGAGCAACCCGCCGTCTATCAGGCGCTTGAGCTTTTCCCCCCAAACGGCGTCCGGCGCGACCCCAAAGTCGCGCGCGAAGCGCGTCTCGTCCATGCCGCGCGTCAGGCGCAGGCCAAGCATCGCGCGTTCGAATATGCGGTCCTGCGGCGTGAGCGCCTCGCAGGTTGTCTGCGGGCTCTTCCCCGCGCGCAAAGCGGCGATGTAGGCGCCGACGTGGTCAGTATTGCCAAAGCGCCGCTCTTCCATGTAGCTATGCGCCGCGCAGCCGATCCCCAGGTAAGGCTCGCACTCCCAATACGCCAGGTTATGCCGGCACTCGAATCCGGGGCGCGCAAAGTTGGAGAGCTCGTATTGCAAAAGCCCCGCAGCTTTTGCCGCATCGATCGATGCCGTGTACATGGCCCGCTCCGCCTCCTCGTCCGGCAGGGGCGAAAGACGCCCCTCCTGCAGGTCAAGCGCGAGGCGCGTCCCTTCCTCCACGATGAGCGCGTAGCAAGAGAGGTGCTGGGGCGATAGCAGCAGCGCCGTCTCCAGCGTCTCCCTCCAATCGTCAGGCGTCTGCCCCGGCAGCCCGTAGATGAGGTCTACATTCAGGTTGTCGAAGCCCGCAGCGTGCGCCAGGCGCACGGCTTCCTCCACGTCGCGCAGGCGATGGATGCGCCCCAGCGTTTCAAGCAGCCCGTCCTGCGCCGCCTGCATGCCCAAAGACAGGCGGTTTACCCCGGCTTCCCTGTAAGCCGTCAGGTTTTCCGCCGTAACGGTGCCCGGGTTGCCCTCCATCGTGATTTCCGCATCCGCCGCAACGGGGAAGCAGGCGCGCACGCCTTCCAGCAGCCGCCGCACCTGCATACCGCTCAGCAGCGTCGGCGTGCCGCCGCCGATAAAGACCGTCTTCACCCGGCATGCCGTAAAGCGCCCTGCTTGAGCGTTCAGCTCCAGCGAGAGCGCTTCTAAATATGCCTGCGCATGCGCCAGCATGCCCGGGTAGGAGGCAAAATCACAGTAAGCGCATTTGCGCAGGCAAAATGGGATGTGTACGTACAGCGCAATGTCCATTTTCAGTCCATCTTCAGCACGGTCATGAACGCTTCGCTCGGCACCTCGACAGAGCCCAGCTGGCGCATGCGCTTCTTGCCTTCCTTTTGCTTTTCCAGCAGCTTGCGTTTGCGCGAGATGTCGCCGCCGTAACACTTGGCCAGTACGTCCTTGCGCAGCGCCTTGACGGTCTCTCTCGCGATGACTTTGCCGCCGATCGCCGCTTGAATCGGGATCTCAAAGAGCTGGCGCGGGATGACGTCCTTGAGCTTTTCCGCGATGGTGCGGCCGCGGCCGTATGCCTTGTCGCGGTGCACGATCATCGAAAGCGCGTCGCATACGTCCCCATTGAGCAAGATGTCCAGCTTCACCAGATCGCTGGGCTCGTATCCGCTCAATTCGTAATCGTAGGAGGCATAGCCGCGCGTGCGGCTCTTGATCTGGTCAAAAAAGTCGAAAATGATCTCGCCCAGCGGCAGGATATACTGCAGCCGCACGCGCGTGCCCTCATACTGCATGTCCTTGAACGTGCCGCGCTTGTCCTGGCAAAGCTCCATGAGGGTCCCGACATACTCCTGCGGCGTATGGATGAAGGCGCGCACGCAGGGCTCCTCCATCTCCTGAATTTCGCCTGCCGGCGGCAGGTTGGACGGATTGTCGCAGGTGACGACGGCGCCGTCGGTCTTGTGCACCTTGTAGTTCACGCTCGGCGCTGTCGTGATGATGTCCAGATCGAACTCCCGTTCCAGCCGCTCCTGGATGATCTCCATATGCAGCAAACCCAAAAAACCGCAACGGAAGCCAAATCCCAATGCCACCGACGTCTCCGGCTCAAAGGTAAGCGAGGCGTCGTTAAGCCGGAGTTTTTCGAGCGCGTCGCGCAGGTTGTCATAGTCCGCGCCATCGGTCGGGTAGATGCCGCAGAAGACCATGGGGTTCACCTGCCGGTAGCCGGGCAGCGGCTCAGCCGCCGGGCTTGCGGCGTCCGTGATCGTGTCGCCTACGCGCGTGTCGCGCACGTCCTTGATCGACGCGGCCACATAGCCGACGTCGCCTGGCATCAGCTCGTCCACCGGCGTATAGCCGGGGCGGAATACGCCGACCTCGACTACGTCAAACTCTACGCCCCCCTGCATCATACGCATGCGCATGCCGGCGCGTACGCTGCCCTCCATCACGCGCACGAAGCAAATCGCGCCGCGATAATTGTCATAAAATGAATCGAAGATCAGCGCGCGCAGGGGCTTTTGGGCGTCGCCTTTCGGCGCGGGCACATAGCGCACCACCGCCTCCAGCACGTCGTCGATGCCGGTGCCCACCTTAGCGCTGACGAGCGGCGCATAGGATGCGTCCAGACCGATGACGTCCTCGATCTCGCTGCGCACCTCCTCGGGCTGTGCGCTGGGCAGGTCGATCTTATTGATGACGGGCACGATCTCCAGATCGTGCTCGAGCGCCATGTAGACGTTCGCCAGCGTCTGCGCCTCGATGCCCTGCGTCGCGTCCACCACGAGCAACGCCCCTTCGCAGGCCGCCAGCGCGCGGGATACCTCATAGGTGAAGTCGACATGGCCGGGCGTGTCGATGAGGTTGAGCGTGTATTCCTCTCCGTCCTTCGCCCGGTACCGCATGTGCACGGCCTTTGATTTGATCGTGATGCCGCGCTCGCGCTCCAGCTCCATGCTGTCTAAGATCTGCTCGACCATCTCGCGCTTTTCAAAGACGCCGGTCTTCTCCAGCAGGCGATCCGCCAACGTGGATTTTCCGTGGTCGATATGCGCGATGATGCAAAAATTACGAATATGGGAAAGCCTGTCCTGATTCAAAAACCATTCCTCCGTACGCGGCGCTGCCGCGAGCATTCCTAATAGTCTATCATAACGGATTTTCACCCGAAATGCAAGAAAAAATCAAGGAAAGGGATTTTCCCTTTCCTCAAACTTCCTTGAAAATGCGCGTATATCGTTATGCCTTCGTGCCTGTGAGCGCGATGCCCTCGATGAACTGGCGCTGAAAGCACAGGTATAGCAAAAGCATGGGGATCATCGCCAGCGCAGAGCCGGCCATCATGATCGGATATTTGGTGGAGTGCTGCCCCTGTAACGAGCTGATGCCCGCCGAAAGCGTCATCTTGTCGATGTTCATATTGACGATGAGCGGCCACATCATGTCGCCGTAAGCGAATACGGCCGTGAAAACGGCCAACGCCATCAAAGCGGTCTTCGTCAGCGGCATCAGGATGAGCAGGAACGTCTGCCCTGTGTTGCATCCGTCCAGCAGCGCCGCCTCGGTCAGGTCGTTTGGCAGCCCCAGGTAGAACTGGCGCAGGAAAAACGTGCCGAACGCGCTGACCAAGCCCGGGAATACGAGCGCAAAGATCGTGTTCAGCTGACCCATCGAGGAAAGGATCAGGTACTGCGGGATGATAAATACCTGCGAAGGCAACATCAATTGGGTCAGCACGATGAAAAAGAGCGCGTTTTTCAAGGGGAACTTCAGCTTCGCAAACGCAAACCCCGCCATCGACGAAAAGATCGTCGCGCAGACGACGCGCCAGAAGATGAGCACGATCGTATTGATGTAGAGCTTGTCGAAGGGCAGCGTACGCAGCACCTCGGTGTAGTTTTCGGTCAGCCATTTTTGCGGCAGCAGCGTCGGCGGAATGAGAATGGACTCGCCCAGGCTCTTAAAGGACGTCAAAATCATCCAAACGAACGGGAAGATCATAATAAAGGATCCGACGCAGAGGATAAGATGGATCAGCGCATGGCCGCGCCGCTCCCTCGTAAAGAGACGCTTGTTTTGAATTGCCTTGACCTGCATGATGCCACCCCTCAATCGTAATGCACGAGTTTCTTTTCGGCGATAAACTGGAAGAACGTGAGCGCGCAAATCAGCGCAAAGCTCCAGAGCACGATGGCCGAGGCGTAGCCCTTGTTGAACTTTTCAAACGCTTCTCTGTAAAAGAGCACCATGAGCGTCACGCCTTTTTTATACGCCGGGTTGGAACTCTTGATGAGCATATAAACCGTATCGAACTGTTTGATAGAGGACATCACGCGCATCATGACCACGAAAAACAGCGTCGGCGAAATCAGCGGCACCGTGATGTGGAAAAAACGCTGCACGGCGCTGGCGCCGTCGATCTCGCATGCCTCGTAATACGTGCGCGGGATCGATTGCAGCCCCGCCAGGATGAGCACCAAATCGTAACCGATCGCGCTCCAGATGCAGATGATCGCGCAGGAGAGCAGCGCGGTGTTCGGATCCGACAGCCAATTCACCGCCGGGACGCCAAACACACCCAGGAATTGATTCAAGATGCCGCACTCCGCGTTGAAAATCCATCGCCAGACCATAGCGACCGCAGCCGGCGCCACGACCATAGGCAAAAAGTAGATGCCACGATATACGTCGCGTCCACGGATCTTAGAATTGAGAAGCGTCGCCAGAATCAACGCGATGAATACGCCCACCGGAACGGTCAGCACCATAAAGTAGATCGTGTTCGAAGTCGACTGCCAGATTAGGCTGTCTGAAAACAGCTTTTCAAAGTTTTTTAACCCGATGAATTTCGTCGGCCCCAGGCCTTGCGACTTGAGAAGGCTCATGTAAATCGTTTGAAAAAACGGATAGATATTGAGCACGATGAGACCGATGATGGTCGGCGCTACGAGGATGTAGGCCCACAGCCACTCGCTCTTCATACGCGGCCGGCGTGTCCGAAGGTCCGCGCGGGCAGTATGAACGGTCATTCGCGATCAGCCCTCCTATTTGCGCTCTTCCCTCTCGCGATGAAGAGACGCCTTTTTTCGCGCCGGGCTCTCTAAATAGCCGCGGCAAAATCCAAAAGCAGGGGAGGCGCGTACCTCCCCTGTCGCGTTGCCGATTCCTTATTCCGCTTCGATCTCAGTGATCGTCTCGTGCAGCTGGTTGCACGCTTCCTCAACCGTCAACTCACCGGTATAGGCGGCGGTCATCAGCTCCGTCTCGGTGCCCTCCCAAAGCGACTTATTCGGGGAGAACGGGAACTGCACGCCGTAAGCGATCATTTCGGTGTAGCACTCGATGTTGAGACCGGTAAAATTATCGGTAAAGGATTTTTCCGTTCCCGCATAGGCGGGGATAGCCGCCTTATGCTGCCCCTGCAGGATGTTGGCCTGCTCGCTGCCACAGAAGGCTAGGAAGTCCTTTACGACGTCCGGATGCGCCGTATTATACGCGCCGGCATAGCCCAGGCCGTTGTAGATGGAGGCGCGCTGTTTGCCCTGCGGCAGCACGCACAGGTCGAATTTGTCTTTGATCAGCTCGTTGCTCGTGTAGGCGGACATCATCCAGCTGCCCACAAATTGCATCGCGAGCCTGCCCGACTGGAATTGATCGTCGTTGCCCATATCGGTGAAGGACTCCAGGCTCGGGGATACGCCGTCCACCAGCATCAGGTCCACCCAAGCCTTCACAGCCTCCTGCGTCTCGGGCAGGTTGTAGCCGGATACGCCGTTTTCAAAGGCAAAGCCGCCGTTTTGATAGATGAAGTTGAGATAGCCGGACTGCGTATCGTTCGGCGCGCCGAAGCCATAGATATTCTTTTCCTTGTCGGTTAGCTTCTTCGCCGTCTCGCGCAGCGTCTCCCACGTCCAGGTATCGTCCGGATAAGCGATGCCCGCCGCGTCGAAGATCTCCTTGTTGTACGCCAACGCGATGGTGTCGTAGTCCTTCGGAATCGCCAGCTGCGCGCCGTCGAAGTTATACAGCGCGGTGATGCCGGAGGGATACGGGCTGTAATCGTAGTTCATGTCCGTCAGATTAAGCAGCATGCCGGCGCTCGCGTACTTCATGAACTGATTGGAGTGCATCCAGAATACGTCGGGAAGCTGCCCGCCCTGCGCGGCGGCTTCGAGCTTGGTCCAATACTCGCTCCAGGGCGTCACCTGCGTTTCAATCTTTACCTCCGGATGCTCGGCCATGTAAGCCTCGGCGATCGCGCGCATACCGGGCTCCTGGTTCGTATCCCAAAACGCGAACGTCAGCGTCACGTCCTCCGCCATGGCTGCCGGCGCGGCGAGTGCGGCGAACATCAGGACGCTTAAAAGGATGGCCAGAAACTTTTTCATGGTTGGAAAATCCCCCTTTCAAAATGGAAGCTTGATTGATGTTATTATACCGTCTCTTCCGCCCCTTCCTCTACAATAATCCTATCAACTTCGTACAAAATACTCACATCACTTAATTTTTCACGTCCCATATGGGCAATAAGTGCAACGTTATATGTTACAATAATGCAATAAAAATGGCGTTTTGTGTTCAACCGCCTCTTGCTGCGTCCTCCTGGGCAACGGTATAATGGGATGGGGTTATTTATCATTCCCAAAAAACGTACAGGTTTTCTGTCATCCTTCTCATGCATAAAAAAAGACACTCTCCGGAATCGGAGAGTGCGCCGCTGCTTCTTTTATATACCAAACTATGTAATGTCTCAAAACCTGTGCTTTAGGAGGAATGCGCATGGAAAGGTTCCCGAATCTGTGGCGGGGCAGCCTCGAGCTCCTCGCACTTACCAACCTTTCGGTGCGCGAAGGGATGGGCGATCACACCGAAAGCGGCAGGCTGCGCCTCATGTGCACGTCGGCCGGAGGCTGCGAGGTGCAGTTCATGAACGCGCAGGCGCACCTGACCGGCC
>JAEYAR010000092.1 GCA_023404715.1 Bacillota bacterium
ACACACCATCGCCATTACCGGTGGGGAGCCTGAAATCTTGACGCTTCCCGGGTACGGCAAGGAGGGAAACCGATGACCTCTTTCCCGATGGAAATCGGTCGCGTGGTTTACTCCAAAGCCGGGCGCGACGCAGGCAGCCACTACGTGATCGTCGGCATCGTCGACGATGCGCATGTGGCCATTGCAAACGGCTGTCTACGTAAAGTAGACAATCCAAAGAAGAAAAAGATCAAGCATTTAACGGCAAGACCGGAATGTATTGGCAGCATTCAGGCAAAGCTTCTGGAAGGAAAGATCGTCTTCGATTCCGAGCTGCGCAACTGCCTGGAGGCAGCCGGTTATGCCGACGCGCTACCGCCGCGTAAGGAGGGCTGAGGGTTGGCTAAAAGCGATAACATCGAAGTAGAAGGCACCGTCATCGAAGCGCTGCCCAATGCAGTATTCCAGGTGGAACTGCCGGGCGGGCACCGCATCATGGCCCATATCTCGGGTAAAATGCGCATGAACTTCATCCGCATCTATCCGGGGGATAAGGTTACCATTGAGCTCTCTCCCTATGACCTCACCAGGGGACGCATCACCTGGCGCAGCAAGGGCTGAGGCAGACACTTTGGAGTAGGAGGATCTTGACATGAAAGTCAGACCGTCGGTCAAACCCATTTGCGAAAAGTGCAAGATCATCAAGCGCAAGGGCCGCGTGATGGTCATCTGCGAGAACCCCAAGCACAAGCAAAAGCAGGGCTGAGCCCCTGTGCCCGCGCTTTGAGCGCACATGATGCTCTCGCCGTCACGCGGCGGGCGCATGTCCATGACAGGAAGGATCGCTTGGGCGGCTGCGCAAGCATAGCTTGTGTTCCATGCGACTTTTCATACATTTCTCTGTATTTCGAAGCGAACTATCTGGAGGTGCATGTAAAACATGGCACGTATTTCGGGTGTAGACCTGCCGCGCGACAAGCGCGTTGAAGTTGGCCTTACCTACATCTTCGGGATCGGACTGAAGACCGCCCAGGCTACGCTGAAGGCCACCGGCGTGAACCCCGATACCCGCGTTAAGGATCTCACGGAGCAGGAAGTCGGCAAGCTGCGCGAGTACATCGAGCATAACCTCAAGGTGGAGGGTGACCTTCGCCGCGATGTGTCCTTAAACATCAAGCGCCTTGTGGAGATCGGCTGCTATCGTGGCGTGCGCCATCGCCGCGGCCTGCCCGTACGCGGACAGAACACCAAGCAGAATGCGCGTACCCGCAAAGGCCCGAAGAAGACGATCGCCGGCAAGAAGAAGGCCACGAGGTAATAGGAGGGATTCACAATGGCACCTAAGCAGAAGCTGAAGAAGACGGCCCGCAAGCGCCGCGAGCGCAAGCTCGTAGAGCGCGGCGCCGCCCACATCCGCTCCTCTTTCAATAACACCATCGTCACGCTGACCGACGCCCAGGGCAATGCGCTGAGCTGGGCCTCTGCTGGCGGCCTGGGCTTCCGCGGCTCCAAGAAGTCGACGCCCTTTGCCGCCCAGACCGCTGCCGAGACGGCGGCGAAGGCTGCGATGGAGTACGGTCTGAAGACCGTCGAAGTCTTCGTCAAGGGCCCGGGCTCCGGACGCGAGGCGGCGATTCGTTCGCTGCAGGCGGCCGGCCTGGAGGTCAATATGATCAAGGACGTGACGCCGATCCCGCACAACGGCTGCCGTCCGCCCAAGCGTAGAAGAGTGTAATTTAGGAGGTATAGACAAAATGGCTAGATATACAGGTTCCGTTTGCCGTCTGTGCCGCCGCGAGGGTACGAAGCTCTTCTTGAAGGGCGAGCGCTGCTTCTCCGCGAAGTGCGCTGTGAGCGCGCGTCCCACCCCTCCCGGCCAGCACGGACAGGCCCGTCAAAAGAAGATGAGCGAGTACGGCACGCAGCTTCGTGAGAAGCAGAAGGCCCGCCGCGCGTACGGCGTGCTGGAAGGCCAGTTCGTCCGCTATTATGAAAGGGCGGCCAGCATGAAGGGCGTCACAGGCGATAATCTCCTGTGCCTGCTCGAGCGCCGCCTCGACAACGTCATCTACCGCCTGGGCCTGGGCGCTTCCCGCCCGCAGGCGCGCCAGCTCGTCCGCCACGGCCACATCTTGGTCAACGGCAAGAAGGTGGATATCCCTTCCTATCTGGTGTCCGCAAACGACGTGATCACCGTCCGTGCCCGCAGCAAGGAGCAGGTGCACTTCAAGAACCTGCGTGAAGGCACCGGTCGCATCATGCCCAAGTGGCTGACCCTCGATGCCGAGAATCTGACGGCTACCGTCAACGCTCTGCCGACGCGTGAAGATGTCGATCTTTCCATCGAAGAGCACCTCATCGTCGAGCTTTACTCTCGTTAATGAGAGTCTCCTTTCTCCCTCGACGACGGCTATTTTGAGGAGGGTTTGTTGAATGATCGAAATCGAAAAGCCCCGGATCGAACGACTGGAAACCGGTGAGAACAATTGCTACGGTAAATTTGTCATCGAGCCCCTGGAACGTGGTTTCGGCCACACGCTGGGTAACTCGCTGCGCCGCGTGCTGCTCTCTTCGCTTCCGGGCGTCGCGGTCTCCAGCATCCGCATCGAAGGGATTCAGCACGAATTCTCGGCTGTTCCCGGCGTGAAGGAAGACGTGACCGAGATCATCCTCAACCTCAAAGAACTCTCTGCTCGGCTGTATAGCGAAGGCACGAAGCTGATCAGCATCGACGTGAAAGGACCGTGCGAGCTCACCGCCGCCGCGCTTGAGGTGGACGACGAGGTGGAGGTCATCAACAGCGACCTGCACATCGCCACCCTCAACGAGGACGCGCACCTGGTGATGCACGTGACGCTTGAAAAAGGCCGCGGATACGTCTCCGCGGACCGCAACAAGCAGCCCAATACGCCCATCGGCGTCATTCCGGTGGATTCCATCTTCACACCGATTCGCAAGGTGAACTACGTGGTGGAAGACACGCGTGTGGGTCAGATCACGGACTTTGACAAGCTGACGCTGGAAGTATGGACGGACGGCAGCATCCTGCCGGATGAGGCCATCAGCCTGGCGGCGAAGATCCTTTCCGGCCATCTGACGCTCTTTGTAAACCTGACGGAGCACGTGATGCCCGTCGATTTCAACGAGCCGGAGGATGACAAGAAGGAAAAAGTTCTTGAGATGACCATTGAGGAACTGGATCTTTCGGTCCGTGCCTACAATTGTCTGAAGCGTGCGGGCATCAACACCGTGGCCGAGCTGGTTCAGCGTAACCAGGAGGACATGATGAAGGTTCGCAATCTGGGCAAGAAGTCCCTGGAAGAGGTCGAGCAGAAGCTGGCCGCGCTGGGATTGGCCTTGCGTGCCAACGACGAATAAGGGCGGTGCCGCGCCAAGGGCGCAGGCAAGCCTCTAAGCACTGATTTGAAGGAGGTTTCCACTCATGGCATATCAACGCAAACTGGGCCGGACCGCCGACCAGCGTAAGGCGCTGCTGCGCAACCAGGTCACCAACCTGATCTGGTATGGCCGCATCGAGACCACGCTGGCCCGCGCGAAGGAGGTCCGCTCCGCCGCCGAGCGTCTGATCACGCTGGCCGTGCGCGAGTGCGACAACAATGTCGAAGCGACCAAGACCTTCGACAACGAGAAGGGACAGACCGTCACCGTCACGGTGCGCAACGACAGCCCCTCGAAGCTGCATGCGCGCCGCCTGATCATGGCTTACCTGTACAACATGCAGGAGCAGAAGAAGGACGACGAGAGCAAGGCGGATTACCGGGAGCGTACGAAGGACGTGAAGCATCCCTGCGTGGAGAAGCTCTTCACCGAGATCGGCCCCAAGTACAAGAAGCGCAACCAGGAAAAGAACTGCGCCGGCGGCTACACCCGTATCGTGAAGAAGGGCCCGCGCCGTGGCGACGCGGCCGAGATGGTCATTCTGGAGCTGGTGTGATCGCGTTAGCGCCCTATCCGCAAGGAAGGGGCGCTTTTTGTTACGCAAACAGGGGAGGGGATTTGTTGGACAATCTGTCTATCAGGCCGATCTTAGCGAAGGACGAGGCCGCTTTTGCCGCGATGTTTCGCCAAGTCGCACAGATGCATGCCGATGCGCGGCCAGATATCTACGCGCCGCTGACGGACGCCTTTGTAGAGAGCGAGGTAAAACGCCTGATGCGGGAGGATTATACGACCATCCTGATCGCTGATCTGAACGGTCGGGCGGTCGGCATGTGTGTCCTGCAGCTGCGCCGTACGCCCGATGTGCCCGTGCTGCGCCCAAGATGCCGCGCGGTGATCGACGATCTGTGCGTGTTGGAGGGCTGGCGCGGACGCGGTATCGGCAAGCGGCTGCTGAACGCGGCAAAGGAAGAGGCCACAGCCCTCGGCGCGCCGGCGCTGGAGCTCATGGTTTGGGGGTTCAACGAGGACGCGATGCGCTTCTACGAAAAGGCCGGCATGGCGGTGCAGCACGCGACGCTGGAGATACGGTTATAAATCGAACATGGCTGCATATATCAGGCGATGCGCGCCGGGCTTTGTAAAGCCCGGTGCAAAATATATTACAGACGTTTAACACGGCCATCAAAGGACGTTCATGAAGCTGCGCTATACTCCCCATGTACCGAAAACAATGGAGGAGATACAAGATGCGCAAGAAGATCCTATCCCTGCTGCTGTGCGCGGCGATGCTGCTGGCCTCGACGATGGCTCTCGCGGAGGATGCGGCGCCCGCGGTTCCGAAGTACGTGTTCATGTTCGTCGGCGACGGGCAAGGCCTGCCGCAGATCAACGCGACGCAGTACTACCTGGGCACGCTCGCGAACCCGAACGCTGCGATGCCCACGCCGCAGTCGCTGTCCTTTACGCAGTTCCCCTACACGGGCATCATGACGACCTACGACGCGACCTCGTTCTGCCCGGATTCCGCCTCGACGGCGACCTCTATGGCGAGCGGGCAAAAAACGCTCTCCGGCGTCATCAACTACAATACGGAGTTGACCGAATCCTTTAAGCTGATCACCGAGTACGTTAAGGAAGCGGGCATGAAGGTCGGCGTGGTGACGAGCGTCTCCCTCGACCACGCGACCCCTGCGGCCTACTACGCGAAGGTCAAGAGCCGCAAGGACATGTACGACATCGCCGTGCAAGGCCTGACCGGCACGACGCTCGACTACCTGGCAGGCGGCTATTACGCGCAGCCGACCGGCAAGGACGGCGACCAGCGGGATGTGCTGGAGATCGCGAAGGAGAACGGATGGACGATCGCGAACACGAACGAGGACATCCGCGCCCTGGATGCGCGCAGCGGCAAGGCGCTCGCCGTCGTGCCCGACCTCGCCCCCAGCGCGGCGATGCAGTACGAGATCGACCGCAAGAACATCGAAGCAGGCGGCGGTGATTCCCTCTCCCTGGCCGAGATGGTCGAGACGGGTATCCGGGTGCTCGACAACGATGCGGGCTTCTTCATGATGACGGAGGGCGGCAAGGTCGACTGGTCCTGCCACGCCAACGACGCCATGACGGCTATCGAGGAGACGATCGCCTTTAACGAGGCGGTACGGGTGGCGATCGACTTTGCCAAGGACCATGCGGACGAGACGCTGATCGTCGTCACCGGCGACCACGAGACCGGCGGACTGACCATCGGCTTTGCGACGACCGGCTACGATACGCACTTCCAGTACCTCGCAAACCAGAAGCTATCCTACGAGGCCTTTGACCAGGAGATCGCCGCGATGCGCGAGCGCAAGGCGACCTTTGAAGAGGCCCTGGCCGCGATCGAGCAGAACTTCGGCCTGACCCGGACGACGGAGCAGGAGCTCACGTTGAACGAAGACGAGCTGGGGAAGATCCAGGCCGCTTACGAGCTGAGCATGCTGCCTGCGGATGAGCGCGCGCTCGGCGAAGCGGAGGCGCTGGCCTACGGCGGGTACGAGCCGCTCTCCATGGCGGTCTGCCACATTCTCAATAACAAGGCGGGCGTCGCCTTCACCTCCTACTCGCACACCGGCCTGCAGATCCCGGTCTATGCGACGGGCGTGAACGCGGAGCTGTTCGCGGGGTCCTACGACAACTGCGACATCTTCACGCGCAGCATGAACGCGATGGGCCTTGCGATCTGAGCAAGACGGAGGATCGGGGCCGGGGACGGACAGTCCCCGGCCCTTTTAGCGGAGGAGAGGGACGAACATGGAAGCGAAAAGGGACCGACGCCGCAACTGGATCTTCTGCATCGTCGTGGGGCTGCTGTGCATCGCGCTTTGCTATCTGCCCACAGGGTACCCGGAGCGCACGCCCGCGAACGCCACGCGCGAGCGCGTCAAGGTGATCTCGGTGAACAACGATCATATCGCCCCGCTGGGCATCGTGTACGCCGGCGCGCAGGAGGCGCGTGTGCGGCTCCTCTCCGGCCGGTGGAAGGGCCGCGAGCTGGACGCCGCGAACACGCTCAACGCCGCGCTGGAGAAGGACAAGCTCTTTGCGGCCGGGGAGGAAGCGTTGGCGATCATACACGCGGACGAAGAAGGCCCTACGAGCGCGACCCTGATCGACCATTACCGGCTCGAGAGCGAGGGCCTGCTCTTCGGCCTCTTCGGCCTGCTGCTGATCCTCTTCGGCGGTGTGGCCGGGGCGGGCTCGCTCGTTTCGCTGGTGGCGAGCGTGCTGGCGGTGTGGAAGCTGCTCATTCCGGCGCTGCTCAAGGGCTATTCGCCGATCCCCGTGGCGCTGGGCGTCGTAATGCTTTTGACGGCGTTGATCATGTTTCTGGTCGCGGGCTTCACGCGCAAGGCGCTTTGCGCGCTGCTGGGCTCGCTGCTGGGCACGTTTGTCACCTGCGCGCTCGCGATCGGGTTCGGCGCGCTGCTGCGGTTGGACGGCAGCAACATGCCCTATGTGGTGCCGCTGCTCTCGCAGAGCGCGATGCAGCTCGACATCCGCGAGATCTTCCTGGCGATGGTCTTCATCGCCAACGCAGGCTCGCTGATGGATTTGGCGATGGACGTATCCGCCTCGTGCCAGGAGGTGCTTGTGCATCATCCGGACATCACGCGCAGCGGGCTGATCCGCTCCGGCTTCAGCGTAGGGCGCAGCGTCATCGGCACGATGACCACGACGCTCATGCTCGCCTATTCGGGCAGCTACCTGTCGATGATGATGTACTTCATGGGACAGGGCACGCCCGTCGTGGACATCCTGAACCTCAAGTACGTGGCCTGCGAGGTGCTTACGACGCTGGTGGGCTCGTTCGGCTTGGTTACCGTGGCTCCCTTTACCGCGCTGGTCGCCGGGTTTATCATGCCTCGCAGTGCAAAATTATGCGCCGGGGATTGTACGCAGAAGGATATCGTGGTATAATAACCGCAGACAACCGAATACTTTGTCTTCAGGGCAGGGTGAAATTCCCGATCGGCGGTAAAGTCCGCGAGCGCTTGGCGCAGAATTGGTGCGATTCCAATACCGACAGTGACAGTCTGGATGAAAGAAGCGCGCGTTTATTTGAGCAGCATATGGGCACCTGAAGGGCATTTTCCTTTTGGGCGCTTCTTTTTATGCCTGGGGAATTTACCATCCCCCAAAAGCGTGCTATAATCAGACGTTCGGCTTGAAAGACCGGGTAAGGAGAAAACGATCGACATGGAAAGACGCGAAAGCGATAAAATCGTGGCGCAGGACGTGCATTACACGTATCAGGACGCCTCGGGCGCCGCGCTGCGCGGCGTGGACATGACCGTACACGCGGGCGAGTTCCTCGCGGTGCTGGGGCACAACGGCTCGGGGAAGTCCACCCTCGCCAAGCTAATGAATGCGCTGTACGTGCCCACGGAGGGCAATATCTGGGTCGTGGGGCTGAACACGCGCGACGACGAGCTCGTCTTCGACATCCGCCAGCATGCGGGCATGGTCTTTCAAAACCCGGACAACCAGCTCGTGGCGACCGTGGTAGAGGAGGACGTGGCCTTTGGCATGGAGAACATCGGCGTGCCGCCTGCGCAGATGCGCATCCGCGTGGACGAGGCCCTGCGCGCGGTAAACATGCAGGATCATCGCAAGAGCGCGCCGCACATGCTCTCCGGCGGGCAAAAGCAGCGCGTGGCGATCGCAGGCGTGATCGCCATGAAGCCGGACGTCATCATCTTGGACGAATCGACGGCGATGCTCGACCCCTCCGGCCGGCGAGAGGTGCTCTCGACCGTGCGGCGCCTGCAGGCGCAGGAGGGCATCACCGTCGTTTGGATTACGCACTACATGAGCGAGGCGACGCAGGCCGACCGCGTCATCGTGATGAACGAAGGGGAGATCGCCCTTTCAGGCACGCCCAGAGAGGTGTTCCCGCAGGTCGAGCGCCTGCGCGCGCTGCGCCTGGATGTGCCGCCGATGACGGAGCTGGCGCAAATGCTGCAAATGGAAGGCATCCCCGTGCGCGCGGACGTGCTGACGGTGGAGGAAATGGTGGAGGAAGTATGCCGATTGTCGTCGAAAAACTGACCCATACGTACATGCCGGGAAGCCCCTTTCAGGCCACGGCTATTCACGATGTGAGCCTCACGATCGAGGACGGCTCGTTCATCGGCCTGATCGGCCATACGGGCAGCGGCAAGTCCACGCTCATCCAGCACCTCAACGGCCTGCTGCGGCCGACCTCGGGCCGCGTGCTGGTGGACGGCAAGGACCTTTTCGCCAAGGATACCGACAAGCGCGAGGTGCGCCGCAAGGTCGGTCTCGTATTTCAATACCCGGAAAACCAGCTTTTTGAGGAAACCGTCGCGGCGGACATCGCCTTCGGCCCGAAGAACCTGGGGCTCTCGCAGGCGGAGATCGACGAACGCGTGCGGGACGCCTGCCGGCAGGTGCAAATCGACTACGAGACGTTTCGCGAGCGTTCCGTCTTCGAGCTCTCCGGCGGGCAGATGCGGCGCGTGGCGATCGCGGGCGTATTGGCCATGCAGCCGGGGACGCTCATCCTCGACGAGCCCTGCGCGGGCCTGGACCCCCGGGGACGCGACGAGATCCTGGGCCTCATCCGCGGGCTGCACGAGGAGCGGGGGACGACCGTCGTCATGGTCTCCCACAGCATGGACGACGTGGCCGCGCTGGTCGGCCGCGTGGTTGTGATGAACAAGGGGACGATCGTGATGGACGGGACGCCACGGGAAATCTTTATGCGCGGGGAGGAACTGCGCGCGATGGGGCTGGACGTGCCGGAGGCGGCGCAGCTGGCCGCTAGGCTGCGCGAAAAGGGCTTTGACGTGCCTGAGGACGCTTACCTGCCCGGCGAACTGCTCGATGCCATCAAGCGGATTGTAGGAGGCGCCCATGCTTAAAAATATAACGCTCGGCCAATATTACCCCGGCAATTCGCCCGTACATCGCATGGACCCCCGCATGAAGATCTACCTGACGATCGCCTATATCGTATCGGTCTTCCTCGTAAAGGACCTGGTGGGCTACGCGCTGGCCTTCCTGTTCCTGCTGGGGATCGCCAAGATTGCCGAGATCAACCTCGGCTTTCTGATGCGCGGCATCAAGGCGCTGCGGTTCATCATCGTCTTTACGTTCGTCATCAACCTGCTCTTTTCGACGGGCGAGACGGTGCTCTTCAGCTGGGGCTTTTTAAAGCTGACGAAGGAGGGGCTGCAAAACGCCGTTTTCTTCTCGCTCCGCCTCGTATTTCTGGTGATGGGCACCTCGATGCTGACGTTGACCACGTCGCCCGTGGTGCTGACGGACGGCCTGGAGCGCATGATGCGCCCGCTGTCGAAGCTACGCTTCCCCTCGCACGAGCTGGCGATGATGATGACCATCGCGCTTCGCTTCATCCCCACGCTGCTGGAGGAGGCGGACAAGATCATGAAGGCGCAGATGGCGCGCGGGGCCGACTTTGAAAGCGGCAACCTGATCGCCCGCGCCAAGGCGATGATCCCCCTGCTCGTGCCGCTGTTCGTCGGGGCGTTCAGGCGGGCGACGGATCTGGCCATGGCGATGGAGGCGCGCTGCTACCGCGGGGGCGAGCACCGCACGCGCATGAAGGAGCTGGGCTATACGCGCGTGGACTTCATCGCGCTGATCGTCATGGCCGCCTTCATCGCGGTGATCGTGCTGCAGGGGATGTTCCTCCATGTCGGCTTCTAAGCGGCATATTCGCCTCATCCTCGAATACGACGGCACGAACTATTCGGGATGGCAGCGGCAGATCAACGCCCCCAGCGTGCAGCAAACCCTGGAGGAGGCGCTTGCAAGGCTCCTGGGCGCGCAGATCACCGTCACGGGCTCGAGCCGTACGGATGCGGGCGTGCACGCCCTGGACCAGAACGTGCACTTCGACGCGTGCACGCGCATCCCGGGCGACAAGTTCGCCTTCGCGCTCAACACCCTGCTGCCGGAGGACGTTCGTGTGCGCGCTTCGATGGACGCGGAGCCCGGCTTTCACGCCCGTTTTTCCGCCACGGGCAAGATCTACCGCTACGCCATTCACAACGCGCGCCACGCGCCCGCGATCGATCGCCTGACGCACGCGCACGTGCCCCTGCCGCTTTGCGAGCGGGCGATGGATCTGGCGGCGCAGGCCGTTGTCGGGTATCACGACTTCGCGGCCTTCGCGGCGGCCGGGTCCGTCGTCAAGGACACGCGCCGCACGATCTTCCGCGCCCGGGTTTACCGCCAGGGGGAACGCGTCTATTTGCTGGTGCACGGCGACGGCTTTCTGTATAACATGGTGCGCATCCTCGCGGGCACGCTCATCGGCATCGGAAACGACAAGCTGCCCCCGGACGCGCTCTCGCGCGCCATCGAAACGGGCGACCGGCTGGATCTGGGCGTCACCGCGCCCGCAAAGGGGCTCACGCTGCTGCGCGTCTTTTACGGCGACGACGCGCAGGCCGCCGGTTACTTTGACGCATAGCCAACCTTTTCCCTCTCTTCTCGCTCTAACGGATGAAACCGAGAGAACGAAAGGGAGGGTTTTTAATGAAAAAGCTGCTTACCGTTCTGCTGTTGCTCGCGGTCCTGACGCCGCTGGCCGCCTCTGCGTACGAGGACGCACAAGCGTACCTTCAGCGTGGGGCGTACAACGAGGCGTACATCGTCGCCCGGGTCGCAGGCGACGCGCAGGTCATGCGCTCGGCGCTGGAGCAGATCGCCCGGCGGCCGGAGCTCTGGCGCGTGCGCTGGGAGGATGGCAAGGCGGGCTACGCGGACGTGAGCGGCACGTGGCGTATCGCGCCGCGATTCAAGTCCGCGCGGGATTTCGGCGAGGAGGGCTACGCGATCGTTAGGCCGGCGAAGGACCGGATGGGCGTGATCGACCGGACGGGCGCATACGTCGTGCCGCCCGAATGGGAGCGGGTAAGGGAGGTTTGCGACGGATACGCCGTTGTGTGCGAGAGAGAGGACGGCTGGGGACGCTACAAGTTCGGGATCGTCGATCTGACGGGCCACGTGGTCATCGAACCGAAGTACGACTATCTGGAGCCACCGAGCGAAGGGCTCATCGTCGCGGGCAGGCAAGGCTACCACATGGGCTACCTGAACCTCGAGGGGGAGTGGGCGATCGGGCAGTATTTTTCACAGGTGACATCGTTCTGTGACGGCGTGGCGCGCGTCTGGGAGCCCGGCGCGGAGAAATACGCGCGCACGGGGCTGATCGACAAGGCGGGCAACTGGGTCGAGCGCCCCAAATGGCAGGATATCACGGAGCCGGACGCCGAGGGCAGGCGATTTGTACGTAAGCAGCAGGGCGGCCTGTGGGGGCTGATCGGGGCGGACGGGCTCTGGATCGCGCGGCCCCGCTGGAAGATCGTGCGGGAGCCCGATTTGATGGGTCACTGCGCCGCGCAGGCAGACGGCCTGTGGGGCCTGATCGACGCGGACGGAGGCTGGCTTGTGAAGCCCTGCTGGACGAATGTAAGCCGGCCGGACGACAGGGGCGTGCGCGCCGTGCAGGCGGCGGACGGCCTATGGGGGTTGATCAACCCCGACGGAAGCCTACTGACGCAGCAAAAGTTTGACTATGAATGGCTGGACGCTTTCTGTGATTACGGCTACGCGCTGTTTCGGGATGCGCAGGGCACCGGCGCGCTGGACAGCGCGTATCGGATCGCCTGGTACATCCCGGGCGACTGGCGGATCGGCAGCTACCGGGACGGCGTCGCCTCGATCGAGGAGTACGAGGAAAGCTACGAGCAAAGCCATGAGGAAGGCTACGTCGATTTTCTCGGCAATTTCCTCTGGGTGGGCAAAAAAGAGAATTAGGGACGTGCATGGGCTTTCTTTGTGCCCCTGCGGCGTGCTATAATAAGGGAACCCCTGCATAGACTGGCAGCGAAGTGTCAACTATGGAGGGGAGCAGGGTGAAGGATTATATAGAGGAACGCGTGCTGCGCGTGGCGCAGCATATCGTCGATACGGGGGACACCGTCCGCCAGGCGGCGAGGGTCTTTCGCGTATCCAAATCGACCGTGCATAAAGACCTGGATGAGCGTCTGCCCGAGCTGGATGCGGATCTGTATCAGCGCGCGCAGGCGGTGCTCCTCAAGAATAAGGCCGAGCGGCACCTGCGCGGCGGCGAGGCGACGCGGGATAAGTACAGCGAGAAGCGCAAGGCCGCCGAGATGTGACGGACATACCAAAGGAGAGAAGAGCGATGTTTGGATCGGATGATATTGCCATCGACCTGGGCACGGCCAGCGTGCTATGCGTCATCAAGGGAAAGGGGATCGTCCTGCGTGAGCCCGCGGTGGTCGCGGTCGACAAGGGGACGCGGGGTATCCTCGCCGTGGGCGAGGACGCGCAGCGCATGCTGGGGCGCACGCCCGCCGGCATCCTGGCGATTCGTCCGCTCAAGGAGGGCATCATCGGCGATTACGACCTGACGGAGAAGATGCTGCGCTATTTCATGCGCAAGGTCGTGGGCAAGCGCACGCTATTCCGGCCGCGCGCGGTCGTGTGCGTGCCGGGCGGGGTGACGGAGTTTGAGCGCCGGTCGATGATCGACATCCTACTGGATGCCGGCGCGCGCAAGGCGCAGCTCGTCGACGAGCCGCTGGCGGCCGCCGTCGGCGCGGGCCTGGACGTGACGCAGGCCTACGGGACCATGGTGCTCGACGTGGGCGGCGGCACGGCGGATTTGGCCGTGCTCTCCCTGGGGCGCGTGATCGCAGGCAACACGATCAAGATCGCGGGCGACCGCTTTGACGAGGCAATTACGCGCTATGTTCGCCGCAAGCACAACCTGATGATCGGCGAGCGCACGGCGGAGGAGCTCAAGATCACGATCGGCGCGGCGATGTCGCGCGCAGACAAGCTGACGATGGAGGCGACGGGCCGCAGCCTGATCACGGGCCTGCCCAAGACGATCAGCCTGGGCTCGGACGAGATGGTAGAGGCGCTCGACGAGCCGCTTCAGGAATTCATCGAGAACGTGCACGCGCTGCTGGAGCGCACGCCGCCGGAGCTGGCGGCGGATATCTTCGAGCGCGGCATCACCATGACGGGCGGCGCCTCTCAGCTCTTCGGCTTTGACCAGTACATCACCAAGTACCTCAAGGTCGGCTGCCGCGTGGCCGAGGACCCGGAGGGATGCGTAGCGATCGGCATGGGCCGCATGCTCGAGGACAAGGAGACCCTCGGGGGGCTGCTCAGCGAGGGGAAGAGACGGTAGTAGGGGGAAGCGAAATGCAAAAGAGAATGCTGTGCGCGATCCTGGTCTTTATGGGGTTGCTTTTCGTAGCTGGCGCGAGCGCAGAGTCGTTGGGGGATGTGATCGCCCGCAAATTGGGGCCGCTGGCGCCCCATGTTCCGGACCCTGCGCTCTTTTTCGAATCGGGTTGCGTAGAGGTCATCGAGGATGTGGACATTGCCTATGATTACGGCTTCGATCGATATGTGATGAAATCCGCTTGCCTGTATTTGTACGACAACCCGGAAGATGAATATCGGATGTATCATTATATCAAAGCGCTGTCGTATACGGGATTTGAGGAAAGTGCTTTATGAGGGCCCGCAGGATGAATCGATTATGATCAGCTCTGGATTTATGTCTTTGAAAATTGGATTTTCCCCGGTGGAGATCGCGCCGAGGCGGTATGAAGGAGCGCCAAACGAGGAAGAACCCATGGCCTCTTGGCTCATTCCCAAATCAAGGGCGGAGGCCTACGAGCTGAAACCGTTCCCGCTTACAGATTAAAGATTAAGGGGCTGTCGCAGATTTGCGACAGCCCCCTTGGCTTTGTATCCTTACGAGTTGCGCAGCAGCTTGCGGCACGAATTGGCGCGCACGCCCGAGAGGATCATCAGATAGACGCCCAGGGCGACCATCAGAAACATCAGCGCCGCGCCGAAGCCGTTTTGGAAGAGGATAGGTCCGGCGGGCGAGAAGATGCACAGGCCGACGCCCAGGGCGATGCTGCTGGTGCGCTGGGCGGCATAGTCGGCCTCCAAACGGCGCAGCTCCTCGCGCATACCTTCGGTCAGGTAGAGGGAGCGGGGAAAATCGCGCCAGCTTTTTTGTACGGAACTGGCGTAGATAAAGAGCATCACCGCGACGGCGACGCAACCGAACATGCCGACGACGCCGATGCCGTCGCTCAGGAAATGCCCGAGCAGGGGGACGGAATCGAAGAGGATCGGGCTGGCGGGCGCGCAGATGCACAGGCCGACGCCCAGAGCGTTCATGCGCGCGATGTTGTACTGCGCGTCCAGATAATCCTCCGTGTCGTCGCTCAGGGGCTCCGCGTCGCGGGGGGCGTCCGCAGGGCGGTGAACGGCGGGCTCCGGCTCGGGGAGCTCCACGCCGTGACGCGCGAGGATTTCGTCGATCGTGCCCAGCGAGGAAAGCACCCGGCCGGTGGCTTCATGCTCGCTCACACCCTCGTCTATGAGCGACTTGAAGGAAGCGCGCGCTTCATCCAGCACCGCATCCTTTAGATGCAGGATATCCAGCGTCGCCGGCAGTTTGGCGAACAGAGCGGAAATATATTGGTTGATGGTTTCCATTTCTCTTCTCTCCTTGATCGGAATTCAGTCTATTTGTCTGATGGATTTATGGTACCACTTCCAGCCCCTCGATTCAATGAGAGGAAGATTAGAAGAACATGAAAATCGGCGGAGCGCGGCGGGGGCTACCGCATATCGGGCTCTGTGCTCTCTTTTCCGACGATCCGCTTGTCCCACAGCCCGTACTGCGACCTGTTCTGCAGCGCCTTGAGCATATATTCCTTCAAATGCGGATACGTATGGGAGAGGGTGGCGAGCAGATCTTTCATCTCCTGGCGCTTGGTGTTGCCGTCCGCCGGGCAGGGATTGTGCACAACGGGCAGCTGCAGCGCCTTGGCCATGTGGATGACGTGCTTCTCCGGCAGGTAAATCATCGGGCGGATCGCCGTAATCCCCGTGCGGGAGAGATAGGTGTTAGGATGAAACGTATGTAGCCGCGCCTCGAAGACGAGGCTGAGCATCAGCGTTTCGATGACGTCCTCCCGGTGATGGCCGAGCGCGACCTTGTTCAACCCCTGGGCGACGGCGGCGTCGTACAGCGCGCCGCGCCGCATCTTCGCGCATAGGGCGCAGGGGTTGGGTTCCTTGCGGATATCGAAGATGACCTGCGCGATTTGCGTTTCGACGACGGTATAGGGC
>JAEYAR010000103.1 GCA_023404715.1 Bacillota bacterium
ACCGCAAGATATAGGGGCATGGTGTAATGGTAACACGTGGGTCTCCAAAACCTTTGTTGAGGGTTCGAGTCCTTCTGCCCCTGCCAATCCTCATCGTCCGTCGCGTGCTTCCGACACGTGGCGGGCATTTTTTGTATTGTTCTAGGCGCTGATGCTTCCGACA
This sequence comes from Bacillota bacterium, assembly GCA_023404715.1. Classification (GTDB taxonomy): domain Bacteria; phylum Bacillota; class Clostridia; order Christensenellales; family Aristaeellaceae; genus Beduinella. Next base: position 164 of record JAEYAR010000103.1, read on the forward strand.
TTGCGCCCATCGCCCAATGAAGCACAACTCTTTTGTCATGCCGACTTGGGCCGGTAAAGCTCCGCATCCTTGGGATATTCGTCGATCTCCTCCAGGACCCGACGCAGTCCTTCAGCGATGAGCTGCGACATCACCAGTGGGCCGTGCTTCTGCACGGATTCGTTGTACTTCGCCATCAGCGAAAGGGGAATGCGCGCCGTTACGACGGCTGAGTTTCTCATGTTCTCACCTCCTAGCGGTATACCACATCATACTTTGCTGGGTATACCTCTGTCAAGCTCATAATTCGCCTGTGACGGTTTTTGGGCGGTTGTGTACTACTCACGCTATGCTTTCAGCTGTTTGTTTTTGCATTTTTTGCTCTTGGATAAAGCCGCTCTTTCCGCGTAGGAGAGAGCGGCTTTATCGTACCCTGCTGCCAATCCTGAAGGATGGCGCGGTCAAAGCCCTAAGCTCTGGCTGGTGGTATCGCGGCGCTGCCATTCCTGTCGGGCCATCGATGCGGCGCCGTGGAGCGTGACGGCGACGGCCTCGCCGCCCTTCACGGGGATATAGGCGCCGGTGTCGATCGTGCGCGTCTTGGCCTTGCAGGATTTGCACTGCACGTATGCGCCGGGAACCATCCATCGGCTTTCAAGCACCACCTGCGCTTTGCCGCCGCAGAAAGGGCAAAGGAGCAGCTTGATGTCCTCTGGCTTTGCTGCGCTTCGGGGCCGTTCTCCGTCGCGCGCCGTGCCCCTTCGGGGAGCTCCTGCATAGCCCCCCAAGGTTCACCGTCCCCCGAACCCCCACCCCTCCTGGCCCCCTTCGCCGATCGGGGGCATCGAGCTGGAGGATCTCACACCGGAGAACTGTCAGCACGTTATCAACGCCGTAATCGATCGCGGTTACACGCGTCAGGCCCAGATCGTCTATACGCTCATGCATGCCGCCTTTAAGCGTGCCGTCCGCTCTGGTCGCTTGGACAAATCGCCCATGTCCACGCTGGACAAGCCGGAGCATGTCCAAAAGCACGGACGGGCAATGACGCCTGCAGATCTGACCTGCGTGCTGGAGCATGCCGGTGACTGTCGTACTGGCCTGCGCTTGCGGTCATGCTCTATGCCGGACTCAGGCGTGGGGAAGTGCTTGCCCTCACCTGGGGAGATATCGATCTGCACCAAGGGGTTATCCATGTGCGCCGCAATGCCGTGCGTGTCGATGGGCGGCTTGTGGTTGGCCCGCCCAAGTCCAGTGCCGGCATCCGTGATGTCCCGATCTCTCACGTCTTGCGTCCAATCCTGCGCGTCGCGCATCGCCGCATCCCTTGGGGGCGGCTATGCAGTTGCTCTCCGGAGACGATCGGCAAGCACTGGCGTCAGCTTCAACAGCGTGCGGGCATCGCCCAGCCTTACACGCTGCACGATCTGCGGCACACCTGCGCCACCGTGTGGGTTACCAATGGCATGGTGCCGAAGCATGCGCAATACCTGCTGGGACATGCGACGCTGGCGCTCACGGTTGACCTGTATGCTCACCACGATTGGGCGGTAAGTCACATTGCTTTTGACTGCTAACGTAAAAAGTATAAACTGCGTCCATCTGCGCAATACCCCCGACGTCGTTAGAAAACAAGTTACATGTCGACGATTCTTGAAATTATAGAGTATGGCTGTATCAAAGTTAAGCGTCTTCACTTTTAGAGGTCGAAAAATTTGTAAAAATGTCTTATTTAAATCAAATTTTGTCCATCTTTCCTGGTTGATTTAATTTATTATATAGACACAGAATTCTTTGAAAAGGAGCGAAAATTGTGAAAAAATGGTTTGCTATCTGTCTAGCGCTTTGCCTTCTTATGCCAAGCTTAGGCCGGGCGGCGATGCTGATCGAAGATCAGCCATGGATGGTTCCTTATGAAGAGACCGTTGTGATGCATATCGCCAATGAAGAGTCAACCGTAACCAATTGGGAGTGGGACGGTGACTCGGAGGCAGAAAACGGATTTACCCGTGCGTACAAGGATTGGCTCAACATTGAGGTAGTTACCGACTGGATCAGCGCCGATTATACGTCCAGTTTAAACCTGGCGATCGCTGCCAACGACTTGCCTGACGTCTTTCTCGTAAATAACGCCCAGTATGTTCAACTGGTAGAGGCTGGACTGCTGGAAGATATGACCGACGTATACGAGCAAAACATCTCCGATTTTGCCCGTGAACAGTTTGAGGCTGTTCCATCCGTATTGGAAGCATATAAGGTCGACGGCAAGCTATATGGTATTCCCCGGCTGTATTACGGTGACATCGACAAGCCTTACTACATGTGGCTACGCAAGGACTGGATGGAAGAAATAGGCGCCCAGGCACCTACTACCATCGAGAAAATGATCGCCATCGTTGAGCAAATGAACGAGATTTATGGCACGAAGGGTATGGCAGAAGACAAGACACTAAGCCATCTGCTGGGGATTGCCTGCGCGTGGCATGCGTATCCTGGCATATGGGGCAAGAATGAAGAAAGCGGCAAGATCGCTTATGGATCTATTCAACCTGAAATGAAAGATGCCATCGCATCCTTTGCGGATTGGTATGCACGCGGACTGATCAACCCGGACTTTGCCACGCAAGATGCCGACGCCGTCCTGACCGACGTAATCAACGGAAAATTTGGTGCACAGCCGTTCCTCCAATGGTGGGGCTGGTATGCCGGCTCCAATATTGTCAAAGCCACCGGTAACGACAATGCATATTTTTTACCCTATGAGCTCCCCTCTGTAGATGATCAGCCGGTTTTGTTTCCGCTGGTCTTCCCGAATGACGCAGTGCTAGTGGTGCGCAAGGGCTATGTGCATCCCGATGCCGCTGTCAAGCTGATGAACCTTCACTTGTATATCGATACCGAAGCCGTCAAGGACGGATTAATCGAACCGGAAAAATTTAGTCACTACACAGATACAATTCAGATCATGCCCTTTAATCTGCGCTCTACGATGGGCGACTATAACGGATATCTGCAGACACTCGAGTACAAAAAGACGCATGATGAATCTGTATTCACTTACACCGGTAATCTGGCGAAGAGCAAAGCTGCGGAAGCCTTTCTTTTAAACGGGGACGCTTCGGATCTTGGCGGTATGCTTCAGATGTACGATGATCAGTGCGCGTACAGCATCGCGATCGACATCGTCGATAACGACGAGTTTAAGCGCGATGCCATGTGGGGCGCTAAACCTGAGGTTGTCAACAGCTATGGCTCGACGTTGGATGACTTGCTTTTGGAGGGGTTTACACTAATCATTACTGGACAGCAACCAGTCGAATATTTTGACACGCTCGTCGACATGTGGCTGGCTGCCGGCGGCGCGGACATGACGGCTGCTGTGAACGAAATGTACAACAAGTAAGCCTATGTAATTTGCTGGGAGTGCGCAACGTTTCATCGGGCAGCCGAAGAACGCGTGCACTCCCTGATTTGCATATCATGAGAGGGAGCAATATGAAGCACGAAACGAGACTGCTGCGGGATCTAAAGCAGCAATGGCCGTATTATGCCATGATTTTTCCTGTGATGGTACTTGTATTTATCTTTTCGTATATACCGCTGTATGGTCTCATTATCGCCTTTCAAAAATACAATCCTGCCCTGGGGTTTTCCTCAAGATGGATAGGGATGGGAAATTTTATATTCTTGTTTCGCCAACCAAATTTTATCCGTACAATCTGGAACACGCTCTACATTGCGGTGCTAAAAATCGTAGGAGGCATTGTCGTGCCGGTGATTGTTGCACTGATGCTCAATGAACTTCGCAGCGCCTGTGCAAAGCGATGCTTCCAAACGGTGGTGTATATGCCCTATTTTCTATCATGGGTCATCTTAGCCGGTGTTTTTATCGACATTCTAAGCATGGATGGCATTGTAAACCGTCTTTTAATCGCTTTGGGATTACCGGCGATTAGCTACCTGGGCAACGCAAACGTATTTCCTTGGACAATGATTATAACCGATATTTGGAAGAACTTTGGTTTTGGCACGGTCATCTATTTAGCTGCGCTCACAGGCATCGACCCTGGCCTTTATGAGGCTGCCGTAATGGATGGCGCAGGGCGCTGGAAGCAGACGGTTCACATTACTTTTCCCATGCTCATGCCCACCGTCGTGCTTATGGCGATTCTGGCACTAGGAGGTGTCTTAAATGCCGGTTTCGACCAAATTTTTAATCTCTACTCGCCGATTGTGTACACGACCGGCGACGTAATCGACACTTACGTCTACAGGCTCGGTATCATTCAGGCGCAGTATTCTGTTGGCACGGCGGTCGGCTTGTTCAAATCGGCGATCTCCGCCGTATTGATTTGCTCTTCTTATTATATCGCAGACCGGTTCGTCGGATACCGCGTATTTTGATCACGAAATGGGGGGCAAAAGCATGAACGATCTTTGCAAAACCAAAGGACAGAAGATCTTTTCGTTCTTTAATGTGGCACTCCTGACATTGATATCGCTGACCTGCGCCATTCCTTTCATACACTTATTAGCCGTTTCTTTCAGCAGCGCTGCTCCTGTCGCGGCCGGACAAGTGCTGTTCTGGCCAATAGATTTTACACTCTCCTCATATACGTTCGCTATGAGCGGGCGTTTCCCGAGATCTTTGCTGATCTCGCTGGGACGCGTAGCACTGGGCTTGTTCGTCAACATAAGCGCTTGTATACTGACAGCATATCCCCTTTCTCGAAAGCCTGCTCAACTGCGTGGACGCAACCTAATCGCTGGATATTTTATTGTTACAATGATCATCAACGGTGGCCTCATACCTACCTATTTGGTTGTGACAAAACTGGGCTTGCTTAACAGCATCTGGGCATTGGTATTGCCTGGACTCCTGCCTGTCAACAGTATGCTGATCTTAATGAACTTCATCCGCCAACTACCGGATGAGATCGAGGAAGCCGCCCGTATCGACGGCGCGGGACAACTTCGCTCACTGTGGCTCGTGCTGCTGCCATTACTCAAGCCTTCCCTGGCAACCATCGCTCTTTTCAGTATCTTGGGGCATTGGAATGACTGGTTCGGTGGTATGATATACATTCAGGATAACCGGAACTATCCCTTACAAACTTATCTTCAGACGCTGCTGAGGAGTTTTGACGAGATAATTCGACTGGCGGGAAGCGACTATGTAAAGATGCTTTCGATGATGAATGCGCGCACTGGGCGAGCAGCGCAGCTATTTCTCGGCGCTCTACCGGTCATTATCATTTACCCTTTCCTGCAGCGTTATTTTGCTACCGGCATGGTCATCGGCAGCGTGAAGGGCTAAAACATCGACGGAGGGCATATAAGTTGAACTTTCAAATATCTTCGCCGCGATATCGGGATAGCACGCTTGCGACGCATACACTTGAGCAAACGGATGAGGGCCGCTATGCGGATTCTACAGTCGAGGTTGCATTGGATATTCAATATGATGGTAGCGATTGCGTCTGGATCCGACATGCTTGGCGCTGCCTGGAAGAAGAAATTGAAATCCAACCTGTCATAGAGGTGGTGGATCGCTTTGTCTGTACCGATTATGTTATCCCATGCGTAAGCGTGCACGGCAATCAGTGGGGCAGTGGAAAAGAGCCCAAAGGCTTGACGCTAAACGGAAAGCCCTGGGTGTTTGATGCTCGGCGTACCGGCATTCCGGGTTGTACACTGACAGAAAACGCTGAGCATTATTGTGCACTGTTAGCATGGAACGATTGTCATCAATCCCTTACAGTTTCTTGTTCGCTCGAGCGGATGGAGGGCGGGCATATGGCGCACCGTCTGATCTATCCCACCATAGAAGAGCCACTGACCTACTGCGGTCGCGACAAATACTGCGCACCCCTGCAGACGTTCGTGCATCTAACCTTCGGACAGCGTTTTTCCGCAACGGCATGCCTTCTTTTCGGCAAGCCTACACGGGAACATTTTGCCATGATCAATGTACAAAATTTTGCCATGCGTTTTTTGGACGATGACCGTAGCTGTCAAATATCGCGCGACGATCTATGGCGGCTCTCGATCCAATTTGCTGAAAAACTGCTGTATCCCTATGCCGGAACAAGGTTTTTTATCATCGGCTATCTTCTTAAGCAGCAGGGTGCCGAGCTGCGAGAAGATTTTGAATTTGGTTGGTGTGGTCAAAATGGAAGACTTGCACGGATGCTGCTCATAGATTATCGTGAAACAGGAGAGCGTGCGCGTCTGGAAGCGGCGCTAGGATGTTTAGATGCTTGGGCACGGGCGCTTCATCCGAACAGTGGAATCCCATGGGTTCGTTATGAAGAATGTGGACGAGAGAATGCGGCATCGGATACTTGTAACTTAAGCTTTTATATTAGCGAAATGCTCAAGTGCTATCTTTTAACCAAGGATATGGGCATCTCACGTCCGACCTACCTTTCTGCGGCGCTCAGTACTGCTAATTTTCTTGTTGAACATCGCTCGGAGGTGTTTGGCTTCGGTAAACTTTGGCGAGTGGAAACAGGGGAATGCTTAGATCCAGACGGAACTATTGGCGTTTATCCTGTACACAGCCTTATAGAAGTGTATGCGTATACCGGCGACAGACGCTACCTCGAGGCCGCTCAAAAGGCATACCTGTTTTATGTACAGCGAGATCTGCTCAAGTTTGAGTGCACTGCAGGCGCGTTAGATACGCATTGCATCGATAAGGAGACGTCCGGTGCCATGATTCTTGGAGGGATCGCACTATATGAAGCCACGGAAGATCAGAAATATCTAGAATACGCTGCGCTATCTGCAGAATATTTTTGCTCGTGGATGTATTACTATGATGTCCCCTGTGGTGAGCATAGTGATTTCGTACGCTTTGGTTATCGCACAATGGGCGCATCCTCTGTCTCTGTACAGCATCATCACGTCGATCCCTGGGGTGTGCTGATGGTGCCGAGTCTTTACAAGCTAGCACGCTATACGGGAGATTTTAAATGGCGAGTACGCGCCCGTATGCTTTGGTTCGGAGGAACGCAGCTGGTGACGATCAAGGATGGGGAGGAGGTACATAAGGGGCTCAAAAGGCCGGCCGGAAGCCAAAACGAAGCTTATTTGCAATGCCGCTGGGGATGGGGATGTGATGCTGTGGAGCCAGGGGCGATCAACGACTGGTTGGTCGCATGGCCTGCCGCTTTTCGTTTGCACACGCTTTGGGAATTGAGTAGTCTTGAAGAATAAGTAACTTTTCCATTCTAAAGAATTGAAGAACGCATTTGTGATGATAAATGGGGGGGAGAAACCGTGCTTCCATTTTATGAAGTGGTTCCGGAGATCATGCGCTATAACCCGATCCACGTATTTAACTTCCCAGATCACCTGCATGATGATCTGGAGATTCACTTTATGCGCAAGGGGACGATCATTGTGCCCATAGACGGCGTGGAGTATGCCGTGGGTGATCATCAATTTTTATTTACATGGCCCAGAACAATTCATTCCTGTAGAACACCAAAGAACATCGAGCCGGATGGGCTTCATCTCATTATCAAGCCGCAAATGCTTCCTCTATTTCAGCGTCAACTGTCGGACTTTGTACCAACTCTTCCGATATTCAGTTATAACGAGCGCGATCCTGATCAGCGCTATGTCGTAGATACCATGGTGCGCATACAAAAAACGCCCCAAAGCCCAATCCTATGCGCGATTGCAGAGATTTTGCTGACGCTGTTTCTGCCTCATATGAGTCTGACGTCACGCAGAGCGAACATTGACGATAACGCACACATGTTGATTGATTTTATCTCCAAACACTATGCCGAAGACCTGACGCTGGACAAGATTGCCAAGAGTACGGGTATTGAAAAACATATGATTTCACGAATCTTTAACGGAAGGTTTAGCACTGGCTTTCGCAGTTATTTGAACTCGATTCGGATGAGCTATGCGCTGAACATGCTTGTATCCAGCAAGCTCTCAGTGACATATATTTGCTATGAATGCGGTTATAATTCACCCAGAACGTTCAACCGTACGTTCGCCGCAACCTATGGTATGCCGCCCAGCGAGTATCGAGAACGCTATCACCGTGCCATAGCGAGTAAACACAAGGGAGTGAATTTATTTTAAAAAGTATATTTCAAAGAAAAAGCATCCTGTCCTTGCTTTGTCATCCATATGCGCCCGGCAGCGGGTGATGCTTATGACCAAGCTAACCGTGACGTTTTATTACATTGCGCCGTATGACGTCCAGTTCTCAAAGTGACATATCTCTCACCCAAAAGTCACATGAATGTAAGCGAGCCATGTTAAAATCCATTTATAAACATGGAGAGGAGGTTTACAAAATTTAATTTTCTAGAAACAGTGACCCAAGGCCTGTGAGAGGATGATATGAATGAAAAAGGGTTTTGTCGTTGTCTGTATACTATGCGTGCTGCTTTTGCTGGGCGGATGCAGCGGCTCGTCCCGACAGGCGGACAGCCGGGGCGATGCGATTGTTTCGGAACTGAACGCATTCATGCAGAATCTAAAATTTGAATTGGAAGAGCTGATGGCTAAAGAAGACGCAAAGAAAATAACGGATATGTTGCCGAGCGACGATGCGTCTAAGGAGGAGTGGCGCGATAAAATCCGAATGGGTGCGGGCGGCTTTTTGCAATTCCTGGCGAAGCTGGAGGGCGATCCCGGATTGACGGAGGATGGCGCGTTGCAGGGCAAGCGCATGCCCGGAGTGGACAGCTATACCGGCAGTTATGCGGCTAATTATGAAAGCTATACCGGCACAGAGCGGGTATTTGGCGGCGTATGCCTGATCCGCCCACTCGGCAATACGGTTGATTATGCCTGCTCGCTTCAAATCGACGAGGGTGAGGCTCAAGTCGTGTTCTTCCCCAGTTCCTTAGAACCGCAGGTGCTGCTTTCACAGGACGGTAACGCTTCGGGATCGCTGGAGGTCAATGAGATGACGTCGTACGTCGGCGTGATTTGTAAAGATTTTTCCGGATCTGTGGATATATCTACCAGGTGATTGAGCGCGTCATTGTCAAGCGATTATTGCTAGGCTTTTAAGGCGGATGATCCGTCTTGTCCTCCTGTTGTAGTTCTGCTCTACGACAGGAGGTTCACTTTTTTTCATCGTCTTGCCAGATAGACCCATTAGGTGTATACTGATTTTAGGTTCTGATTGCATGAGGAGGTAAGCGGTATGCTACTTAAAAAAAGGATTGCCTGGGTTCTGTTGGCGGTTGCAGTGCTTATCAATTCGGTCGCATTGGCGGATGTGACGCTGGGTCAATCCAATGCGCTGCGCTCGGCGTTATCTTATTTGGATTACTCGGCTTTTTCCCATGACGGATTGATTGATCAGCTCGAATACGAAGGCTACACAAAGCAGGAAGCGACCTATGCGGCGGACCATTGCGACGCTGACTGGAATGAGCAGGCTTTGAAGTCGGCAGAGAGCTATCTTGCCTATACGGCTTTTTCTTATAAAGGCTTAATCGAGCAACTCGAATACGAAGGATTTACAACCGAAGAGGCGACATACGCCGCTGATCACGTCCAAATCAACGGAAATGAACAGGCGCTCAAATCTGCGCAGGACTATTTAGCTTATTCAGCATTTTCCTATACAGGGTTGATCGGGCAGCTTGAATACGAAGGATATACCACGCAGGAAGCGACCTATGCGGCGGATCATTGCGCTGCGGATTGGAAAGAACAGGCGGCAAAATCGGCAAAGGCATACTTGGACTACGCCCCCTTTTCACGTAGCGGTTTAATCGATCAATTGGAGTATGAGGGTTTCACCCGCGAAGAAGCTGTATACGGCGTAGAAGAGAATGGGTATTGACGAACACATGTAGGATAGCTCCATCGCAACCGCCAGCATATAAAAAAACACGGGCGTCCTGTCCGTGTTTCAGTCTACCCGAAAACCCGAGTTTCTTTGTTGGGGATGCATGAAGGGGAGGATACCCCTTCATGTGAAATCGTATCGACCGGCTTTGACTGTCTCAGTAGGCGCCCAGCAGCGAGGGCAGGACGATCATCACGACCAAGCCGACCGCGACGACGCCCGCCAGAATGCGTACGGCCATCTTCTTGCGCTCCGCGGCCTTGTTCTGTTTTGCCATATTCACCCTCCATTCCGGTTCACTTATCCCATTATAGCACGACCGGGCCGAGGGAACAAGAAAAATAAAGCGCTTTTTAAATGTAAAAATCATGAAAAATCTACGAAAGAGATTTTTTATATGCTATAATGAGGATATTACGACGGACGAGGTGTTCTTATGGATAGCGTCAACCCAGACAGATTTGCCGCCAGCGATTATTACGTCAACCGGGAGCTCAGCTGGCTCGAATTCAACCAACGCGTTCTCATGGAGGCCGCCAACCCGGATAACCCTGTCTTTGAGCGCATGAAGTTTTTGTCGATCGTGTCGTCCAATCTGGATGAGTTTTTTATGATTCGCGTAGCCTCTTTGCGCGATCAGTGTAATGCGGGTTACAAAAAACCCGATGCCGCGGGCTATACGGCCAAACGGCAGATCGCGCTCATCACGCAACGAACGCAACAGATGGTTGCGCAGCAGTATCAGATTTTGCGCCAGGGAGTGATGCCCGACCTGCTTCGCAGCGGCATCCGCATCCTGAAGCACGAGCAACTGACGGGGGATCAACAAGAGTGGATTCGGGGCTACTTTGAGCATGAGGTCTATCCTGTGTTGACGCCCATGGCCGTGGATAGCTCGCGTCCTTTTCCGCTAATCCTCAACAAGAGCCTCAACTTGGGCGTGCTGCTTGCCTCGCGCGATAAGAACAAGCAAGAACCCGATTTTGCAACCGTCCAGGTGCCGTCCGCGCTGCCGCGCGTGGTTGAGCTGCCCTGCCTGCGCGCGGAGGCGGAGCGTTCATTCATCCTACTCGAAGAGATTATCGAGCATTCTATCGCGCGGCTTTTTGCCGGCAGGCGCGTGCTGTGTTGCCATCCATACCGCATCACGCGCAACGGGGACCTGAGCTTTGACGAAGAGGACGCGGCGGACCTGCTCATCGTCATTCAAAAATCGCTTAAGAAGCGCAAATGGGGCGCGGTCATCCGCCTGGAGATCGCCCACGACGCGGACAACGCGCTTTTACGTTTCCTACGCCATGCGCTCGAAGCCAGCCGGGACGAGGTTTATCGCATCGACGGCCCGCTAAACCTGGACTTTTTGATGAGGCAAGTGTACGCCTTAAACGGTTTTGATCACTTAAAGTATAAACCGTTTAAGGCCCATCTCGAGTCCGAGCTTTTGCCCGAAGAGGGGAGTATCTTCGATGTCCTCAAAGCGCGGGACGTATTTTTGCATCACCCGTATGACAGCTTCGATCCTGTGGTACACTTTGTGCAAGAGGCGGCGCGCGACCCACAGGTCATGGCGATTAAGCAGACGCTCTACCGGGTCAGCGGCAATTCGCCAGTCGTACGCGCCCTCGCGGACGCTGCGGAGGCAGGCAAGCAGGTAACGGCGCTGCTCGAGATCAAAGCGCGTTTTGACGAGGAGAACAACATTCAGTGGGGTAAACAGCTCGAGCGCGCCGGCTGCCATGTCGTCTACGGCCTCAAGGGGCTCAAGACGCATTCAAAAATTACGCTCGTCGTGCGAAGGGAGCAGGATGGCATCCGCCGCTATGTGCACCTGGGCACGGGCAACTACAACGACGTGACGGCGCGTCTCTACACAGACATGGCGATCATGACGGCGAACGAATGCATCGGCGAGGATGCGTCTGCCTTCTTTAATATGGTGACCGGTTACAGCGAAACGCCGCAGATGCACGAGCTGGTCTATGCGCCGCGGATGCTGCGCGAGCGTTTGACCGCGCTGATCGACCGTGAGGCGGAGCACGCGCGCGCCGGAAGGCCGGCGAGCATAACGGCGAAGATGAATTCGCTGCTCGACCCGGATATCATCCGCTCGCTGTATGCGGCGAACTGTGCCGGTGTCAAGATCCGTCTGCTTGTACGTGGGATTTGTTGCCTGAGGCCGGGGATTCAGGGCGCAAGCGAGCATATCGAGGTCTACTCGATCGTCGGCCGCTTTCTGGAGCACAGCCGTATCTTCCGCTTTGAAAACGACGGGAACGTCGAGCTCTACCTCTCCAGCGCCGATTGGATGACGCGCAACCTCGATCGACGCGTCGAGCTGATGTTCCCTGTAAAGGACCCGGATATTGCGCACCAGATAGAGGACGTCCTCTTTTCGTCCCTGCGAGACAATGCCAAGGCCTGGCAGATGCATTCGGACGGCAGTTACGATCGCGTTACGATCGCGCCCGGGGAAGAGAAACGCAATATTCAAGAAATCCTGCTTCGCCGTGCGGAGCAGACATGGCCATATGACGCTTGACAGATCGCGGTCCGGCGCATATAATAGTTGAAAAGCGATGATCGGAAAAGTAAGGCCTTCCGAATTGGCAGAGAGAATGCGCCGTCGGCTGAAAGCGCGTTTGAAGGAAGGGGGTCCCAAGTGCATCCGGGAGCTGCGCACTGAAAGGGCATCGGCGATGCTCCGTAGGCTGCGACATGGCGCCGTGTTAAGGCGATAGAGTGGGGCTTGCGCCCAATCGGAGTGGAACCGCGGTCCGCCGTCTCTGAAAATGGAGAGGGCGGGCCTTTTTTCATTCCATGCGCCTGCTTTGCCCTGATAAGGAGGGAAACCTTCATGTTCGATTCTATCCGGGAGGATATCGCCTCTGTTATGGAAAGAGACCCCGCCGCGAGAAGTAGGTGGGAGGTACTGCTGTGCTATCCGTCCGTGCGGGCGATGTTTTGGCACCGAGTCGCCCATCGGCTGTATCTACGGAATCATACGACGTTTGCGCGGATCATCTCACAGCATGCGCGCCACAAGACGGGGATCGAAATCCATCCCGGGGCGCAAATCGGAAAAGGATTCTTTATCGATCACGGCGACGGCGTCGTCATCGGGGAGACGGCGGTGATCGGCGACAACGTAACCCTCTACCAAGGCGTGACGCTGGGCGGCACGGGAAAGGACGTGGGCAAGCGCCATCCGACGATCGGCGACCATGTGACGATCGGCGCGGGCGCGAAGGTGCTGGGGCCGTTTCGCGTCGGCAGCGGCAGCAAAATCGGGGCCGGGTCGATCGTGCTCAAGGAGGTTCCGCCCGGCTGTACGGTCGTCGGTAACCCGGGCCGCATCGTGCGTAAGGCGGGTGCAATCAGCCCCGTCGTCGACCTGGATCAGATACACCTGCCCGATCCGGTCAAGGAGCATATTCAACGCTTAACCGACCGCATCAACCAGTTGGAACGCTGCGTAAAGACGCAATGCGCCCATGCGAGCGAAGAGCAATGTAAGATACAGGAAAAGGAGGAACCGGAACATGCAGATTTATAACACGAGAACCCGGCGCAAGGAGGAATTTGTACCCCTGCACGAAGGCAAGGTTGGCATCTACTCCTGCGGACCTACGGTGTACGACTATTTCCACATTGGAAACGCCCGCCCCTTCATCGTATTCGACACGCTACGCCGTCATTTAGAGCGCAAGGGGTATGAGGTGACGTTCGTACAAAACTTTACGGATATCGACGACAAGATGATCAAGCGCGCCAACGCCGAGGGGATCACGGTCAAAGAACTCGGCGAGCGTTTCATCGCCGAATACTACAAAGATGCGGACGGCCTAGGCATCAAGCGCGCCACCGTAAGCCCGAAGGCGACGGATCACATCGGCGAAATCATCTCCATCATTCAGCGGCTGGAGGAGAAAGGCCTCGCGTACGCGGTGGACGGCGACGTCTATTTCGATACGCAAAGGTTTCCGGGATATGGAAAGCTCTGCGGCCAAAACCTGGAGGATCTCGAGAGCGGCGCGCGCATCGAAGTGGGCGACATCAAGCGCCACCCGATGGACTTTGCACTTTGGAAGGCGCAAAAGCCGGGGGAGCCCGCGTGGGAGAGTCCCTGGGGTATGGGCAGGCCCGGATGGCACATCGAATGCTCGGCGATGTCCATGAAGTATTTGGGCGAGACGGTGGACATTCACTGCGGGGGCAAGGATCTCGTCTTCCCGCATCATGAAAACGAGGTCGCACAATCCGAAGGCGCGACAGGTCAACCCTTTGTTCGCTATTGGATGCACAACGGCTTTATCAACATCGAAAACGAGAAGATGAGCAAGTCGCTCGGCAACTTCTTCACCGTACGAGATATTGCAAAAGAGTTCGATCTGGAAGCGGTGCGCATGTTCATGCTCTCTGCGCATTACCGTAGCCCGATCAACTTCAGCCGCGAGCTGATCATGCAGGCGCATACGGCGCTGGAACGGCTGTATACGGCGCGCGACCACTACGACTTCCTGCTGAAAAGCGCCAAAGATGGCCCGCTTACAGAGGTAGAGACGGCTTTGTCGGCCAGGCTGGACCAGGCGCTCGAACACTTTGACGCGGCGATGGACGACGATCTCAACACAGCCGACGCGCTCGGCTGCATGTTTGAGCTGGTTCGCGATGCAAATGGAGTGCTCGACGCCCAAAGCGCCGCCCCTATCGTCCGTAAGGCAAAGGACACGTTGATGACGATGGCTGGGGACCTGGGGATACTGACCCGGAGGACGGACGACGTTGACGCACAGGTGCAATCGCTCGTCGACGCGCGCGCGCAGGCTAGAAAGGAAAAGAATTGGCCGGAATCGGATCGCCTGCGCGACGAAATCAAAGCGCTCGGATACGTTCTGGAGGATACGCCACAGGGACAGAAAGTGCGCAAGAGTATATAAAACCAGACGACAAAACCCCTTGCTTTTCATCGCCGTAGAGCAGGGGGTTTTCTTTTTTTATGACAAAGATCGCAGAAATTGCGAAAAACAGACCGGAGGTCAAAAGCGATTCGACAAGACCCGGGTCGGTATTGACGAAAATTGATGAGATAAGACCCAAAGTCCGCTTTTTTCGCGCGCCCTTTCAACAATGTAAGCGTCCAAGCCGGCCTATAATGGGGACATGCGAAATGAGGTGGTTCCCCTGCGCATCGCATTCGAATCCTTCGCTTGCGTGAACCTTGTCATGAACACATTTGTACTCCTGATGAGCGCGCGGGTCGCATCATGTTTTCGCATTCGCTGGGGCCGTATACTGTGCGGCGCGGCCATCGGCACGGCGTACGCGGCGCTATCCTATACGTGGCCGTGGACGCGGCTCGCCCTCTTTGTGCCGGCCAGCGCGATCATGGCCGCGTGCATCGCACCCGTAAAGCGCGCGTCTAGCCTGGTAAAGCGCACAGGCATCGTGATCGGCTGTGCGTTTTTGCTCGGGGGTACGGGATACGCGCTGATGCAGGCGCTTCAAAGCAGATGGCTTGCGCTGGCCGTCGCATCTCCCGTTGCCGTCTTATGCGTGCACCACCTCGTACGCCTGCGAACGCAGCGCGCGGGCACGATGGCGGTTCGCGTGCTTTGCCGCTATCAGGATAAGGAAGTGCAAATCGACGGCTACGTCGACAGCGGAAACCGTCTGCAGGACGGGGTCACCGGCTTGCCGGTGATCGTCGTAAACGAGGCGGATATACGGGACGTATTGCCATCGCACGTCGATCTGGGCGATTTAACGACGCTTCCGCAGGGGTTTCGGCTTCTCGCCATATCCGGCGTATGCGGTCAGCAGCTGACGATGTGTTTTCGGCCGGGCATATGGCTCTCGCTGGGCGGCGCCTGGCAAAGGACGCAGGCCGTGGTCGCCATCGCCCCGCGGCCTCTGCCTGAGGGCGCGCTGGTGCCCCTATCGCTAGTATAAAACGTTCGTTTGGAACGAAAGAGAGGGAGATTATCGATGATGCAATGCAGCACGACGGACATTTGGGGCTTTACCGCGCAGACGCGCGCACGGTTCCTCACGCTCTTGACCCGTACGCCGGAGACGACGGTCGGTTACATCGGAGGCAGCGATACGCTGCCCGCGCCTCTTTCACACGAGGAAGAGCTGGCGCTGATGCAACGGCTCAAGCAGCGCGATCCGCAGGTGAAAAGCATGCTGATTGAACGCAATCTGCGCCTGGTGGTTTACATCGCGCGCAAGTTTGAAAACACGGGCGTCGGAATCGAGGATCTCATCTCTATCGGCACAATCGGCTTGATCAAGGCGGTCAACACATTTGATCCGGACAAAAAGATCAAGCTTGCGACGTACGCCTCCAGATGCATTGAAAATGAGATCCTGATGTTCCTTCGGCGCAACAACCGCACCAAGCTGGAGGTTTCGCTCGACGAGCCGCTCAATACGGATTGGGACGGCAACGAGCTGTTGCTCTCGGATATCCTGGGGACGGAGGGCGATATGGTTTATCGCAGCGTCGAGGAGGGCGTGGAGAAGCAGCTGTTGGCCAGCGCGCTCAGCCGCCTTTCCTCGCGCGAAAAAAACATCATGAGCCTACGCTTCGGGCTCTCCGGCGGCAAAGAAAAGACGCAAAAGGAGGTCGCAGACATCCTGGGTATCTCGCAATCCTACATCTCACGGCTTGAAAAGCGCATTCTGGGCAGGCTGCAAAAGGACATGGTGCGCATGGGCTGAGGCGAATAAAACCCACATGCCGCGGCAATAATGCTCCCATCCGGCAAGGACGGAGGGAGATTGTATGGCGACGAACAAGGTTGAAATCTGTGGGGTAGACACATCCACACTTCCTGTGCTGACAAACGAACGGATGCGCGAGCTGTTTCCGCTCGTGCACGGCGGCGACATGAAGGCGCGCGAAGAATTCATCCGCGGCAATTTACGCCTGGTGCTCAGCGTGATTCAGCGCTTTAACAACCGGGGCGAAAACGTCGACGACCTGTTCCAGGTCGGCTGCATCGGGTTGATCAAGGCGCTGGATAACTTTGATGTGACGCAGAACGTGCGCTTTTCGACGTATGCGGTGCCGATGATCATCGGCGAGATCCGGCGATATCTTCGCGACAACAATCCGATTCGTGTAAGCCGTTCGCTGCGCGACATCGCTTACAAGTCGCTTTCGGCACGGGACCGCCTGGCCTCTACGCTCGGCAGAGAGCCGACCATCCAAGAGCTGGCAAAGCATATGGAGCTACCCTGTGAGGACGTGGTGCTTGCGCTGGAGGCGATTCAGGATCCCATATCGCTCTTTGAACCGGTCTACAACGACGGGGGCGACGCCCTGTACATCATGGACCAGGTGAAGGACGAGAAGACGAACGATGAGGATTGGCTGGAGGGGATCGCCATCCGCGAGGCCATGCACCGCCTCAGCGACAGGGAAAAGCATATACTCAAGATGCGCTTCTTTGACGGACGCACGCAGATGGAGGTGGCCAGCGAAATCGGCATCTCTCAAGCACAGGTTTCAAGGCTGGAAAAGACGGCGCTGTCGCACATGAGAAAGTATATGTAAGGCTGCCGGGCGGGAATTCCCGCCTTTTTTTGTTTGAACAAGCTTCCAATCGCTGAACCTTGGCATAAAATAAACCATGCGAGGGAGGCGGAACATTATGAGCTTGTCCGAACTGAGGAACAAAGACGTCGTCAACGTGCCGGACGGACGCGTGCTGGGGAAGGTGATGGATCTGGAATTTTGCCCCCAGGACGGAAGGGTTCAGGCGATCGTCGTGCCGGGCGCTTTTAGCGCATGGCAGCTGATCAAAGGGGAACGCAGCGGCGTGGTCATACCTTGGCAGCTCATTCAAAAGATTGGGGACGACGTGATCCTCGTCTGTCTTGAAGATACGCCGAACTGACGATTTCCCTTTACGATTCGCACGGATTCGGTTATAATAAGCTCAATAAATCCGGGCGTCTCGAAAGGAAGGCACAGGAATGAGATGTATTTTTTGTAATTGTACGGATAGCCGCGTGGTCGACTCCCGCCCCACGGAGGACGGCGCGATCCGCAGGCGCCGCGAATGCGAGCGCTGCGGCCGCCGCTTTACCACTTACGAAAAAATCGAAACGCTGCCGTTGCTGGTCATCAAAAAGGACAAACGGCGAGAACCGTTCGACGCGGATAAAATCCGCCGCGGGCTCGTAAAGGCCTGCGAAAAACGCCCCGTCGCCATCGCTGACATCGAGGCGCTCGTGAGCGAGATCGAGATGGCGATGCTCAACTCGATGGAGCAGGAAGTGACGACCCAGCGCATCGGCGAGATGGCCATGGACGGCCTTCGCAAGCTGGACGAAGTCTCCTACGTACGCTTTGCCTCGGTTTACCGGCAGTTCAAGGATATTCAGTCCTTCATGCACGAGCTCAGCCAACTGCTCAAGGATAACGCGCCGATCGTGGAAAATAAATAACACCCAAGTTGGAGAAGATCCCCTGGCGACCCTTTACCGGCATATTTCATCGTTTTTTTGCGCATCGTAGGCGTGATCAAGCGATGGCGTTGGAAAGGGTTGTTTTTTGATGAATAGGGAAAGGCTTAAAAAGATTTGCGGAATTGTGCTCAGCCTGCTCGTCGTAGCCATCAATTATTCGCCGCCGGTGCAGCAGCTTTCAAACCTGCCGGATGCACTCGTGCTGCGCGAGGGGCAGGAGACGCGCCTGTCCTGGGGCTTGCCATTGCAGGTGCGCATGAATCAAGCGGAACAGGCCGTACTGTCCTCGGGGGATGAGAGGCTGTCGGAGGCCGCGCGTACGGACGTCGAGCTGTCGGCGGTGAGCGCCGGTCAGGCGCAGGTGCAGCTATCGCTCTTTGGCAACTGGCCGTTCAAGAACGTCGACGTACAGGTGCAGGATCAAAAGATCCTCATGCCGGGCGGCCAGGCCATCGGCGTGGCGCTGCATACGAGCGGCGTGCTCGTCGTCGGCACGTCGGATCTTTCGGGCGGCGTGGCCAATCCGGCCAAAAAGGCCGGACTCAAGCCCGGAGACCTGATATGCTCCATCGGCGGCCAGGAGATCGAGAGCGCGGAGCATTTGGCCCAGGTGGTGAACGCCCTGGGCAGCGCAACCGTCGAGGTCGTCGTACAGCGCACAGGGAAGCAGCTTCACCTGAACGTCGCCCCCGTGGTCGACGCGATCGACGGGAAATACAGGCTCGGGGTGTGGGTACGCGACAGCACCGCAGGCGTAGGCACGCTCTCGTTCTACGACCCGGACAGCGGGCGCTTCGGCGCGCTGGGGCATGCCATAACGGATGTAGATACGGGAGAATTCCTCACCGTGCGCGAGGGCAACATCATGCATGCGCACATCGTCGACGTGCTCAAAGGGCAGCGTGGCGAGCCGGGCGAGCTGAAGGGCTCCTTCCTCAAGGAGGGTGAAACGTTCGGCGATATCGTGCTCAACAATCAATTTGGCATCTACGGCAAGAGCGACGAGCGCATCGTCAACCCGCTCTATCCCAATGGGCTGCCGGTGGGTTCGCGTAGCAACGTGCACGAGGGGAAGGCGAGCATCCTTTCAACAGTGGACGGCGACACGGTGAAGGAGTATGAGGTGGAAATTACGCGCTGCGTTACGCAGAGCAATGCATCGCAAAAAGGGATGATCCTGCGCGTTACGGATCCCGAGCTGCTAAAAAAGACGGGCGGTATCGTGCAGGGAATGAGCGGCAGCCCGATATTGCAGGACGGGTATATCATCGGCGCGGTCACCCACGTTTACGTGAACGATCCCACGCAAGGATACGGTATGTACATCGAATGGATGCTGGAGCAGTCAAATCAGGCCGAAGCTGCTTGATATAGAGGATTTTATCCTCTGTCCGGCGAATACTCCATCTCGCAGCAAAGGAAGATGGGGTGGGAATATGCGGGTTTCCTATCGGGTTCTGATCGCTGCGAACGATCAGAACTTTTTTGCGTTTTTGCGCGACCGGTTGTTCGAAGATCCCGAATGGGACCTCATAGGCTGCGCGGGCGACGGCCTTCAAGCCCTTGCGCTCACGCGGGATTGGCTGCCCGATGCCGTGATCATGGACGCTTACCTGCCTGTTCTCGATTGTGCGGCCTATTTAAATCGCCTGCTGGCGGAGGACGTGCATAAGCTCCCCTTTGTCGCGGCGGTAACGGCGCCTACTCTGATACGCACGACAGGTTATCTGCTCGAGATGGGGGCCGACGCGCTATGGCCTAAGACAGACTGCGTAGAAGGGCTCAGACGCCTAAAGCAAGACGTGCGCGCCAAGCCGTTCAGCAAGCTGGCGCTCGCCCGTCTGGATTCGCGCATGAACGCATGCTCTCTGCTGCTTCAGAGGATGGGCATGAACAGCGCGCTGCTCGGCTTTGCATACCTGGCTTGCGCGGCGGCCTTCGCCTCGATCAACCTGGAGCTTTGCAAGAACCTATCGAGCGGGATATACCGCTGGGTCGCGCAGCGATACGATACGACGCCGGTACTCGTCGAGCGGGCGATTCGCCACGCGATCGAGAGCACCGTCAACCGCGCAAGCCCGCAGCTTCTTTATGCTGCGTTTGGCAATACGATGGACCCGCAGCGCGGTAAGCCGACGAACAGCGAAATGATCGCCGTGCTCGCGCAGCGTATTCGCATCGAATGCGAAAAAGAGAGATGCGCTGACGACAAAACTACGTTATAATACGGAAGTGGGGCGCAAGCGCCTTGCCTATTTGAAGACGGCGACAGCCGGGGAGCGTATGAAAATGAATCAAAAAGTGATATTGATCGTGCTCGATAGCGTCGGCATTGGCGCATTGCCGGATGCCGGCGATTACGGGGACGCAGGCGCGCATACGCTGCGCCACGTCGTGAATGCTTGTCACACGAGGATTCCGAACCTTCAAAAGCTCGGCCTTTGCAACATCGAAGGCGCCGGGTTTGGGGAGCCGGAGGAGAGGCCGCTGGCCGCTTATGCGCGCATGCGCGAGGTATCCGCCGGCAAGGATACGACGACCGGCCATTGGGAAATCGCCGGGCTCAGGCTGGATAAGCCCTTTCCCACCTTCCCGGAGGGATTTCCGCGGACATTCATCGACGCGTTCGAAAAGCGGGTCGGGCGCGGGACGATCGGGAATTATCCGTCCTCCGGCACGGCTATTTTGGATCGGCTGGGTGAACGGCATATGAAGACGGGGGAACTGATCGTCTATACTTCGGCGGACAGCGTATTTCAGATCGCCGCGCACGAGGAGGTCGTCCCGGTCGAGGCGCTCTACCGTATCTGCGAAATTGCCCGCGAAATGCTCCGGGACGATTTGGGTGTCGGACGCGTAATCGCTCGCCCGTTCGTCGGTTCTCCGGGCGCATTTGTGCGTACGGGGCGACGGCGCGACTTTTCGTTGCAGCCTCCCCGCAACCTGCTCGACGCGCTGTCGGAGGCAGGGCTTACCGTCTTCGGCGTGGGCAAAATCGAGGATATCTTTTGCCACCGCGGACTCACGGGGTCAAACCATGCGAGCGGAAATGCCGCCTGTATGGAAGCGACGCTCGCATCTATGGAGGCGGATTACGCTGGCCTGCTGTTTACCAATCTGGTCGATTATGACATGCTTTACGGGCACCGCAACGACGTCAAGGGATATTCGGACGCCTTAGAGGCTTTTGACCGGCGTTTGCCTGATGTATACGCGCGTATGCGGACAGGCGATATGCTCATCATCACGGCCGACCATGGATGCGATCCGACGCATCCGGGCACGGATCACACGCGCGAGCACACGCCGATGCTCTGCTACATCAAGGGCGGCGTCGGGGGCGTGAACCTCGGCACGAGGCAGACTTATGCGGATATCAGCGCCACCATCCTCGATTTCTTCGGGCTTGACAACCCGTTTACAGGGCGCTCCTTCCTGCAGGCGGCGCAAAACGGGGCCGAGAAATAAGATTTTATAGAGCGGGAGGAACGAAAGATGGAAGAGATGGAACGGATAGGGCGCGCGGCTGAGGCGGTTGAGGCGGCGTGCGGCAAGGCGCAGATCGGCATTATTTTGGGCTCGGGCCTAGGCGAATATGCCGAGGCGCTGGCTGGGGCGAAGACGCTCGCTTATCTAGATATCCCGGGTTTTCCGGTTTCGACGGTTGCCGGACACGCCGGGCTGTGGTGCGCGGGAACGCTGCACGGCAAGCGTGTTTGCATGATGCGCGGACGCTTCCATTATTACGAGGGCTACACCCTACGCGACGTGACCCTGCCTGTACGCGTCATGCAAAGCCTGGGCGTGCAAACGCTCATCGTCACCAATGCGGCGGGCGGGATCAACCGGACTTTTCAGCCGGGCGATCTGATGGTCCTGTCAGACCTGATCAACATGACCGGCGTAAATCCTCTCTTTGGACGCAACTTGGATGCGTACGGCCCGCGCTTTCCAGACATGACCTACGCCTTTGAACCGGCGCTGCGCCGCCTGGCGAAAGATAAGGCCGCTCGTCTGGGCTTTACGCTGCGCGAGGGCGTGTACGCGCAGATGCCCGGTCCATGCTACGAAACGCCGGCGGAGATTCGCATGCTGCGCACGCTGGGCGCCGATGCGGTGGGCATGTCCACCGTGCCGGAGGTCATCGTGGCGCGCCACGGCGGCTTGCGCGTGCTTGGCATCTCCTGCATCACGAATATGGCCGCCGGCATATTGGATCAGCCGCTTTCGCATCAGGAGGTCATGGAGACCGGCGAGCGCGTAAAGGATAAGTTCCGCAAGCTGTTGGATGAAATCGTCAGCGCGCTGTAAAAGCCGCATATGCATAGAAGACCTCCCGCATAGGGGATGCTATCTCCAAACGGTGCGGGAGGTTTTAGATTGTGAAGTGCATGAAAAGGTGCATCGCGCTCACGCTGTGTGCGCTGCTATCCCTTATACCCGGAATCGCCGGGGCGGAGCAGACGCCCATGGAAGAGGCGGTTCCCGTCGAACTCAGCTGTGCATCCGCCATCCTGATCGAGGCCTCCACGGGCCAGGTCATCTTTGAGAAAAACGCGGATGAACAGCGCCCTGTCGCGAGCGTGACGAAGATCATGACGATCTTGCTTACGCTGGAGGCGATCGAGCAAAAAACCGTCTCCTTAAAGGATCAGGTGATGGTCAGCAAAAACGCCGCCGGTATGGGCGGCAGCCAGGCCTTGCTCGATGCGGACCAGCCGTACGCGCTCGGCGAGCTGTTGAAATCGACCATCGTCGCCAGCGCGAACGACTCAGCCGTGGCGCTTGCCGAGCATATCGCCGGCGCTCAGGAGGTCTTCGTGCAGCGCATGAACGCACGCGCCCAGGAGTTAGGCCTGAAAAACACCCATTACGTCAACTGCACGGGCTTGCCGGCCGAGGGGCAGCATACGACGGCACGCGACGTGGCCACGCTCTCGCGCGAGCTCGACCGCTTTCCGCTCTACTATGAGTACAGCACGATTTGGATGGATACGATCGCTCACAAAGGCGGACGCGTGACGGATCTGACGAATACGAACCGGCTGATTCGCTTTTACGAGAGCTGCGACGGCTATAAGACGGGCTCAACCAACGAGGCGAAGTATTGCGTGAGCGCGACGGCCAAGCGGGGCGGTCTGCGTCTGGTCGCGGTCGTGCTGGGCGCGCCGGGCGGACAGGTGCGCTTTGACGAGGCGCGCAAGATGCTCGATTACGGCTTCGCGAACTATCAGATGTCCAAGGTGGTCGGCGAGGGAGCGGATATGGACATGCAGGTCGCGGTCAGGATGGGTCTTAAAGACAGCGTCGGCGTGTTGGCAGGCAAGGAGATCTCCATGCTGCTTAAAAAAGGCGAAGAGGGCAGCTTAAAGATCGAGGTGGCGCTGCCGGAGACGATCACGGCCCCCGTACAGAAGGGCGAAGCCATCGGCGAAATCTCCGTGCTCAAAGGCGGCGAGGTAATCGCCACCGCGCCCGCCGTAGCGGCGGAGACGGTGGGCATGCCGGGCATGCTGGAGTCGCTTATACGCATCCTGGAAAACTGGCGGGTATCCTGATGAAAATCGAAGGCCGAGGAATACGCGCGTCGACGCGTTCCCCGGCCTTCGTGCTACGCAAGACAGGTCCGCCCCTTCTACTCATGTTGATTCTCTTTCCACAATGGTTGGGGTTGTACAATAGGATTGCGTTTGCAGCGTGGGCTTGCGTATCTTTTGCAGCATGAACCGTGCTGCGTCCCAGCCCATTTCGAACATGTCCACCTCAATCGCCGTCAGCGTTGGCTGTACGATCATGGAAAACGGATAATTGTCAAATGTCATCAACGCGATATCCCTTGGGATGACCAGTCCCTTCGCGCGTACGCCCTGCAAACAGCCCATAGCGAGGTAGTTGTTTGTACAAAGGATGACCTCAGGCGTTTGAACGCGTTGCAGTAGACCTTCCATCAGCACACGACCGTCTTCAAAGTCGGTCGCGCCCTGCAAGGTTTCGATGGGCAGATCCTCCTCCGACAATGCTTCCAGCAGGCCGGCGAGGCGGCGGGCTGAAATTTGATCCGCCTGCGCGTCGCCCATGATGAAGACGATTCGCCGATAGCCCTTGTCCAACAGGTAGTTTGCGGCAAGCTGCCCGGCAGCCTCATGGCTAATATCCATCCAACTGAGCTGACAGGGGAATGGAGGCTTGCCGATGACCAGATGGGGCAGGGACTCCTTCATCAGCACCGTCGCCAGAGGGCGGGACAGGATGCCCGCGTGGAGGATCACACCGTCCGCCTGCTCGCTGAGCATCAGGCTGCGAATCGTATCCGGCGCGGCGTTTTTAGGTACATGCTTCAACAGCAAAGAGTATCCCTTTTGGTCCAGGTATCGTGCCACGCCGGTGACGATCTCAAACATGTGCGGATTTTGAAAACCGACGCCCCGGGATAAATCAGCGGCAAAGATAACGACGCCGTTTTTTTGCCGGGCGAAGCTGCGGGCACGGGCATTAGGGCGATAGCTCATTTCGTTGGCCAGAGCACGTATGCGCTCTTTGGTTTCTTCAGAAACGGAGTAGTGATCGTTCAGCGCCTTTGAAACGGTCGCAATAGATACGTTCGCCGCCTGTGCCAAATCATAAATCGTAACCGACATATGTCAGCCCTCCGTTACATGCTCCCTTCGAGGCTCACCACATATCCCTTGGCCTTTAGTAAACCACAATCCCATCCCTTTTGCAACAGGATTTGCTTCTGGGCAGGCAGATGCACGGGAGTGTTTCCGGCATTCATGTAGATGTTTACAGCTTCGCCCTGATAGCTTCGACGAAAGCCATAGACCATTCCTTGCGCACTGAGCGTACGAAAGTCCCCGCGGCGAAGCGCCGGGTACTCCCGCCGCAACGCAATGAACTGCCGATATACGCTTTCCAGAATATTCTGCCGGTCGAAACGCATGGCTTGACGATATTCGCGTTCGGCGATGCCGGTCAGCCCCTTTTCGTCGCCGTAGAAGACGCTGGGCATGCCGACAAACGTCATCTGAAAGAGGACTGCCAGCTCCATCCGGTCAGGATCGTTAGAGCATAAGGTTAAAAAACGGCTGACGTCATGGCTGTCCAACAAGTTAAGCTGAGCGGCTGTTGCTTGTTTGGGATAACGCATCAACAGTTGACTGACACGCAGGTCAAACGCAGCGGCATCCAGCGTGCCCTTGGCGAAGAACTGACTGCAAAAGCGGCGAAAGTCGTAGTTCATGGCGCTGTCGAGCAGACTGCCCAGCAGGTAGTGGTTCGCGTTTTCCCACACCTCTCCGATAACCAGTGCATCCGGCTTTTGCCGTTTTACGGCGCTGCGGAAGGTACGCAGGAATACATCGTCTACCTCGTTGGCAACGTCCAGACGCCAGCCGTCCACATCAAACTTGCGAATCCAGTATTCGCCTACTTTGCAGAAATAATCCCGCACCGCAGGATTGGCGGTGTTCATCTTTGGCATTTCCGATACATAAGAAAAGCATAGGTACCCGGCCGCTTCGCCTGCGTTGGGGTAACGCGGATGATCCGGAAGGCCATAAAACCAGTCATAATAGGGAGATGCTTTACCTTTTTGCAACACATCCTGAAAGAAGGGATGCCGCCAACTGACGTGGTTGAATACGCCGTCAATGATAACCCTTATCCCCATCTCGTGCGCATCGCGCACCATATCGCAGAACTCCTCATCCGTACCGCGCGTAGGATCGATGTGATAGTAGTCTATCAGGTCGTACTTATGATAGGCATTGGCAGCGAACATCGGGTTCAAGTAGATACAGTTGCATCCGAGAAAATGTATGTAGTCTAGATTTTCGCGAATGCCGCAGACGGTTCCTCCCAGCAGCGAGTGGCAAGCTTCTCCCTGATAATCGGCCTTTGAGGGCAAACAGGAGAGGTGCCGTTTCCTGTCGGCAAAGCTGTCCGGAAAGATGTTGTATACCACTGCGTCATGTACCCAATCAGGGATGCTCAGCCGGTCAGAGCGCAGGTTGAAGGGCAGCTGAAAGTAGTCCGAACGGCTCAGCGTAGCCGTCGTCTCGAAACAATCACCTGCATAGTAGCATGTTTCTTCGCCGCTCTCCAGCAGAAAGTAATATGCGATGCGCAGGTATTCGGTGTGTAGCGTGATTTCGTACCAGTCGTAATACGGATCTCGTCGAACACACGGCATGGAAAGGGCGGCGAAATGCAGTTCCGGCGACATTTCGGCGCGGTCGGCATAATAGAAAGTGCATTTATTTACATCCTCCCGGGCCGTTCGCAGACGAAAAATATAGGTATGGTCATCTAGTGCGTGTGCAAACTCGCTCATAGGGCGATGCAATAGGGCCGCGTAATTCATCTTAGGTCTATCCTTTCGATGCGCCGGATACCACTCCGGAGACGTAATATTTTTGCAGGCGGATGAACAAGAGCACGATGGGAACGGCGATCACCACCGCCCCCGCACAGAATACCGTGTAGTATTCGTAGATGTTGGCCTTATCTACCATGGTATACAATCCTTTCGCCACGGTGTAATTGTCGTAGTTGTCCTTCATGATGACCGATACAAAGATGAAATCCACCCACGGCGCGATGAAGGCATTGATGGCGATGTTTGCGACGATAGGTTTTGAATTGGGCATGATAATCTTCCAGAAAATCGTATTCCGTGTTGCGCCGTCCAATGTTGCGGCTTCATCCAGGGATTGGGGAATCGTATCGAAGAAGCCTTTGGCGATGTAGTAGTTCAACGCTGCGCCGCCGGAATATACCAAAATCAGCGCCAACAGCGTCTGATCCAGATTGATCGCCTTCATAAAATGGTAAATAGCGATCATGCTCATAAAGCCGGGGAACATGCCCAACACCAAAGTTATGTTCATCAAAGGTTTGCGCATCCTAAAGCGCAGACGTGAATACACATAAGCGACCATCAATGTAAGAAACGTGGTGATCAAGCAACTGCAGGACGCGACGAAAAGCGTGTTCATGAACCACCGCGGAAAGTTAAACAGGGTGGTATCCGTAAACAGGCGCACGTAGTTGCCCAGCGTAAAGCGCTCGGGCCATAAGTGAGGTGTGTAGGCCCCCTTCTCAGCGCGGAAAGAGGATAAGATTAACCAGAAGACCGGGATCAGCCAGAAGACTGCCAACACACACAGCAGCGTATGCAGCGAAATGCTGCGCCAAAGCTTTTGGAAGTTTCTCCGTTTGCTCATTGAAACGTATCCTCCTTTTTGACAGCGCCGCTCCGATTGTAAACGCTCAGGGATAGGGCAGATACGATCATAAAAATGAAGATCCCGATTGTGGAGGCCAGGGCGTAGTCGTGCTGATCCACCGTCAGTTTGTACAGCCAGGTGACCAATAGGTCTGTCTTGCCTGCCTGATAGTAGTCCAGCGCAAAGGGGCCGCCCGCCGTCAGCAGATAGATCACATTAAAGTTATTGATGTTGCCAACAAAAGTGGTGATGGTCGCCGGCGTGGTAACGAAAACCATATACGGTAGTGTGATGCTGATAAACTTTCGAACCGGACCTGCGCCGTCGATCCCGGCGCTCTCATATAGATCCGAGGGGATGTTCATCAGAATACCCGAGAATGACATCATTGTGTATGGAATTCCGATCCACATGTTGACGACAACCACACAGATGCGCGCTAGCGTCGGGTTTGTCAGGAATGGAAGCGGCGCATCGATAGCCCCCATTTCCATCAGGGCTACATTGATCGCGCCGGCGGGCTCCAGTGCACGGGATATCAGCAGCAGGCTTACAAATTGCGGAATAGCGATCGAAATGATGAACAGCGTGCGCCACATTTTCTTCAGCTTTACAGCCTTGTGGTTGATCAGCAGGGCAAGCAGCATGCCAAAAAAATAGTTGGTGAAAGTGGCCAGCACAGCCCAGATCATCGTCCATCCCAAAATACCCAAGAAGGTATGCGTCTTTACCGTATTGCCCAGGAAGATATCGATTACATTGGTCATACCCGTCCACGTAAAGAGTTTACCTGGCGGTTGGTGACTGGCGTCAAAGTTCGTAAAGGAAATCAGCACCATAAACACGATGGGCAGCACGGTAAACAGCGTCAAAGTCAGCAAAGGCGCAAAGAGAAGCGTCATATGAAAGCGCTCATCGAACAGGGTATGCAGTTCCTCGCGGAAGGGCGCAATTCGCTGACCCTTTGAGGCCATGAGGCACAGTCTGCCCGCGCTTTTAAGATTCATGTACCATACGTACAGGAACAGTAGCGTCGCCGCCAAAGTAAGCACCGAGAACAGTAGGATTAGCATTGAGTTGTCGCCCGGTACGCGCTGATAGATTTGCCATTCTTCATTCCAAACCCTGCGTTGTGCGTTTGTACCCAATGTGCCAAGCTTGATCAGGTACTGCCAGCCGAATCTGCAAAAGAACCACAAGAACATTGCCTCGGAGGCAAGGTAAAGA
>JAEYAR010000127.1 GCA_023404715.1 Bacillota bacterium
GTCTTCAGGTCGCCGGTACGAGCGCGAGTTCCCCCGCCTCCTCCGTTACGCGGTATAGCGTTTGCTGCGTTAGGCCCTGCGGGAAAAGATGCCCGAAGTCCGATACAAACGCCTCCTTCGCCCAGCACAGATAGACGTACGCGTAGCGCTCCGCCACCTCTTTTGCCCAATCCTCCGGCTGAATCACGCGCGTATAGATATCTTCCTCGCCGTACGGCGCGGTGCCTACGCTCGTCCAATCCGTCGGGCTGATCGCAGCGTCTGGCAGCATCAGATCATAGCGCGTAAGCCACCAGTCGTAATCGCCGCCCACGGGCGAAAGGATGTAGAGCCGCTCTCCCTCTTGCAGCAGCTCCCTGGCCCGCTGAGCGGGCGCGTAGCTCGCGCGCGCCTGCGCCGTCTCGCGCGCCTGCACCGGCGCCGCCGCCATATGATAGAGCGTAAGCCCAACGTTTGATAGAGCGCATAGGCATAGGAAGACAGCCGCCGTCGCCTGCGCCCCCTTTCCCCTGTATGCGCCGAGCCGTATCGCCGCCCCGGCGGCACATGCTGTCAGCGCCAGCGCGTACGTCATCATGTATCGACCGAAGGAGGCAAGGTTGACCGCCTCGTATTCCGAGTATACGAAGAGGTATAGCGTAAGCAGCGAGGCCGCGTAGATAACGCCGCCCGCCGCCAGCGCGCCCAATGCGGTATATCCGCGGCGCTTCGTCCGGGCCGCCTGCCCGCGAAGGATTCCCCAGCCCGCAAAGAGGAACAGCACCACCGCCATCACGCTGTTCACCGGGAAGAGGTAGCCCGTGAGCTCCGTCTCCCCCAGCGCGCGCAGGAAGTGCAGCGCGGCATCCTTTCGCGCGCCGCCGAGCCGCATCAGCGCCGAAAGCGAGATCTCCCCCGTCGCCCACGATGCGCCCGCGCCGGCAAGGGCCGTATGCGCCTTCCAAGATGCATAGGCGACGGCTACCGTCGCCGTCGCCGCCAAGACGGTCCTTCTGCTCTCACGGCGGTAGAGGGCCGCGTCTGCCCCCATCACGCACAGCGCGATCCCCGCGAGCCCCGCGCCGGAGGATTTGGTCAGCGTCAGCAGCGCGAGCAGCCCGAAGGCGCTGAGCTTCGACAGACGGTCGCCCTGCGTAAAATACGTCAAAAGCGC
Source organism: Bacillota bacterium (assembly GCA_023404715.1). Taxonomy (GTDB): domain Bacteria; phylum Bacillota; class Clostridia; order Christensenellales; family Aristaeellaceae; genus Beduinella. The sequence goes on from JAEYAR010000127.1 coordinate 1,154, forward strand.
CGCTGCCATCAACAGCCCGAGTATCGCGTCCACGTACAGCTCGGTATAAAACGCGGGATACAGCGCCGTAGGTAGCAGCAGCACGGTGAAAAAAAGCAGACCGCAGGCCGGGAGCGCCCGCTTCCCCCGAAGGGATGAAAAGAGGGGCAGGGCGAGCGAAAAGTAGACGAGGTTCAACGCTACGAGCGCCGCGTCCTCGCTGAAGGCGGGCAGGGAGCGCGTAAAAAAGTATTGAATCAGCGTCATCGCGAGCGGATAATCCTTGAACGTCACGATCGAGCTCGCGTGCGTACTAAGCGCGTCGAGCGCCGTCATGGACTTGACCGCCAATCCCCAGTGCGTGAATTCATCCCAGCTCACGATCCTGCGGCCGGCGTTTTGATAGATCGAAAACGCAAAGCATAGCGCCCATACGAGCAGCGCGCCCACCGTCCCCTCCGGCAACCGCCGGCGCGCCCAGGTCGAAACCAGAAAGTAGGCGAAGCCAACGAGGGCCAGGGCATATGCGCCATAAAAGCCCGCGGCAAGCCCGCCGAAAAGCGCCGGCACGTAGAGCACGCCCGCCAGGGCGCAAAGCGCCAGGGGGAATGCGCGCCAGAGGCGCACGCGCAGAAGCGACGCTGTCCCCAACGCGAGCGCGGTCAGGGCGAGCCAGGGTAGCCATATCCTCGTCATTTGCAGTACCTCTTCCGTCAGGGGTTGCGTCCCTCCATCATGGATCGGCAAATCTTCGCCATATCTCCGACGCTGAGCAGCGTCACCGTGCCGAACGGCGCCCCGAGCAGCCGCTCGATCGCGTAGCGGTAAACCTCCAGCTTGTCCACGATCGCGGCGAGCACGTCGCTCTCGTCCGACGCGGCGGAGAGGAGGAACGCGATTTCATCGGTGAGCTGCATGCCCAACCGCAGCACCAGCTCCGACATGCCGTCCCCCGCCGGGATGAAAAACATCCCCGTCTGCACGCCCTCGCGCACGATGCGCCGCAGGATTGGCAGCGTCAGCTCCAGCTGGCGCTGCTTCATCTTTTCGCGCATCAGCGCGCCGTCCTCCCGGTACGCCACGCGCACCAACAGGCTGATGAAGTCCGTCGAGTCCGACTGCCAGATCGCCGATCGCTGAAAAAAGGCGTTCAGCTTGTCCACCGCGCTTGCGCCGCAGGCGTTCACCGCGTGCTGCGCCGCCTCGCAGGAGGCACGCGCGCGCTCCTCGCAGATCGCCTCGAGCAGCGCGAGCTTGCTCTCAAAATGGTGGTAAAAACCGCCCTTGGAAAAATGCAGCTCGTCCAAAATATCCTGAACGGATGTCTGCTCGTATCCGCGCGCATAGAACAGCCGCTCAGCTGTCTCCAACAACGCCTGCCTGCGATCGTCTCCCTTTCGCATGCGTACCATCCCTCCCAACCATCGCCGTATGGGCCCCGGCCGCCGGCGGCGGCAAGCCCTCTTACTACTATATACAGACTTACAGTCTGTTATGCTTCTATTATACGTGCTTCCGCCGGTCACGTCAAGCAAAGATAGGCAGACCGGCGCATAAAATAGCGTTCAGCATATCAAAGGGGCGCCCTCTTGGCGAGGACGCCCCCTGCGTGTCGACAAAGTGGCGTACGCCACTTTGTCGAGTTTACGGGAGACTTTTCCCTCCGCAAAATGGCATTTTGCTGCGGAAAAATCCCCGCCCCGCCGGCAAAGCCGGCGGATACGATTACAGTCTTGCAGACGGCTTTTGGTTCGTCTGACTTCGATAGGTTTGTCGACAGTCTGCGGGGCGCCCTCTTGGCGAGGACGCCCCGTAGACCGTTAAAAAACCCTATTGCTCAGTTGGGACGCATCAATTGTAATAGATTTCCTTTTGCACGGCCCGATAGGTCGTCTGCCAGAGCTTTTCGCGCCGAATCTCCGTGCCGTTTGCGTCGTAATACACCTTGTAGGTATCCACGACGTAGCCCGTGCGCTTTTTCTTGGCGACCTTGCTCGACCCGCTCGCCATCGACTCGTCCCGCGTATAGAGGGTCTCGTCCGAAGGGGTCAGCGTGCGGATGGTTTCGGAATACAGCCCGATCGTCGCGCCGTTTTCCAGCATCTTGCCGTATACCTCTACGGTCACCTTCTGATCCTCATACCAGGCGAGGATAAACACCGGGAAATCTGTGTTGTTGCGAAAGACGAAGTCCAGCCGCGGCCAGTCGACCGCCGCGTCCTCGCCCCGGGGAACGTAGGTGCTGGGCCAGGAATGCTGGGTGCGGTCCACGATCTCCAGATCGGCGCGCACGACCGCGTTAAACAGCGTAGAAGACGTCTGACAGACGCCGCCGCCCGTGTCGTCGATCAACTGCCCGCCGGAGATCGCGCCGGCCTCTTTATAGCCCTTGGCCTTCGTGCGCTGGCCGGTGCTCTCGTTGAAGGACATCGTCTCGCCCGGCATGACGACCTTGCCGTTTAAAGCCTCAGAGGACAGGGCGATGTTCGTGTTCCGGTTACTATCCTTCGTCGTCTCCGTGGTAAAGGAGGAGATGCGGCCGAACATCGGGGAGAGCGCCGCCTGCGTCACCTTCGGCTGCACGGGCGCGCCCGTCACCTCGATGGCCGCGTCGTAGCGTTTGGCGTCCAGCGCCTCGATCACGTCGCGATAGAGCTTATCCGCATCCGCCGCATACCCTACCTGCTCCGGCGTAAAGACGAACGTCTTTTGCACCGGATCAAAGGCATACAAGCTCGCATCCGTGGCCGGCTGGTCGATGCGCGATACGACGACGTCCGTCAGCTCGCGCACCTTTTCCTTGTCGTAGCCCAAACCGGTCGCATAGGAAGCGCCGCCGTTTTTGAGCATTTGGATGTCGCTGTAGCGCTGTTTCAGGCTTCCTCGCCTGCCCAGCGCATATGCGCGCTCCAGCACCTCTTTTGTGTCAAAGCGCACCGGCACCTCCTCTGAGGTGATGCGCCAGCGCTTCTCCCCGAAGGTGATGGCGATGGCAAACGCCTCGCTCTGCTGGGCCGTATGCGACCGCAGCGCCTCCAGCGCCTGCTCCATGCTCATGCCGCCGATCGAAACGCCGTTGACGGTGATGCCGTCGTAAAAGGTCCCCACGTTCACCTGCCGCGAGACATCCTGAAATTGCCGATAGACGTCGTACTCCTGCGCGACCCACCAGGAAACGAGCGAGAGCAGCCCCACGCACACGAAGAGAACGGGAAGGGTCCAGAAGGGAAACACCTTTTTTTCTTCTCTTTCGTATGCGCTGCGCGGCGGCGGCATGTGCCGCACCTGCGTGGTTCTTTGGCGCTCGTCGCTGCCCGGGCGCTGAAAGCGGCGAAAATCGCCGCCCGGTCTGCCCGAGTTTTTTTGGATCGGCATGCACGGTCTCCTTTTAATTATTGCTCGTCCTTGTGTGCGAGCATCTCCTGCTCGCGCATTCTATAGGACAGGATATGCAGCGTGTCGCTCAAATGGACGTTGACGACGGGGAAATTTTCAGGCGTACACAGGTCGACGGGCGCAAAGTTCCAAATCGCGCGCACGCCGCCTTCGATCAGCCGGTCGCACATCCTTTGCGCCGACGCATGCGGCACCGCCAGCACCGCGATATCTACGCCGTGCGACGCCAGCCAGCCGTCGAGCTTCTCAAGCGGCTGCACGACGATGCCGTGCACGTCGATGCCTATCAGGGCGGGCGACACGTCGAACATCGCCTGCACCTTAAATCCCTCGCGGCCAAAGGAGGCGTAATTCGCCACCGCGCGGCCGATGTTGCCCGCGCCGATGATGATGACGTGATAATCGCGGCTGAGGCCGAGGATCTCCGCAATGCGCATTTTGAGTTCAGACACATGATACCCAAAGCCCTGCTGGCCAAAACCCCCAAAACAATTGATGTCCTGCCGAATCTGCGAGGCAGTCAACCCCATGCGCTCGCCCAACTCCTGAGACGAAATGCGCGTAACGCCCGCTTTTTCCAATTCACGCAGGTGCCTGTAATAGCCTGGAAGGCGGCGAACAACGGCGTCTGAGACGCGAGAACGGTAGGCCATCTGCTTGCACCCCTATCTATCTGCTGATCTTCCGGTTGTTTTTCTACATCCGTATTTCTTAGTATATCAGTTTGCGAATTTACGCGCAAGGGGAAAACGCCCGGAATGTTTACCCTTTCACAAAAAACCGCCGCAAAGCCGTTTGTCGGCTCCCGGCGGTCTGGCATCAAGAGAACATTTTTTCCAATTCTTCGTAGCGCTCGTGGGTGATGAGCGCATCCTGCTGCGTGCCGCACAGGCGCACCACGTACGTCCAACGGCCGTAAGGGGTGATGTTGTCGATCTCGCGCAGGTTGATGATGTAAGACTTGTGGCAGCGATAAAAGATATCCGGATCCAGACGGTCCTCGATGTCGCCGAGCGATTCGCTCGTCACGAAACGCCCGCCGCCCTTCATGTAGAGGACGGTCGCCCGGTTTTCCCTTTGCACGAGGAGGATGTCCTCCATCGCCACAAAGTTCACGCCCTCGCGGTGGCGAAGCATCAGCCGCCCCGCCGCCGCCTTTGCGCGCGGCATGGCGTTTTGCGTGGGGTTGGGCACGGGTTCGTCCTGCGCTCGCCGGAGGATGACGTCCCGCGCGCGCTCCAGCGTGCGCATGACGCGTTCGAGCTTAAAAGGCTTGACCAGGTAGTCGAACGCATAGACCTCGAACGCGTCGGCCATGTATTGGTCGTGCGCGGTCGCGAACACCAGGATGATCGACGGATCGGTATCCTGAATGATCCGCGCCGCCTCCACGCCGCTCATCTGCGGCATTTCTACGTCCAGGAAGGCGAGCTGAGGCTTCACCTCTTCCACCAGCTCGAGCAGCTCTTTGCCGTCGGTCGCCTCGCCGCGCAATTCAAAGCCATCCACGCGGCCGATCATCTTGCGCATAATGGCGCGCATGCCCTCGTCGTCGTCCGCGATTACCACCGGTATTTTTTCATTCATCGCATCCGCATCCTTCGCCTGTCCTGGGGTTTGAGTAAAATTTCCGAGAGGATGATCCCGCGCAGCAGCTCCTGCGCCGCCTCGCTCTCCTCCCTGTATTCCCCGTTCATCGCCTCAGCCGGCATGTAGACGGGTTGCACATAGTCGTCGTGACAGGGATCTTCTCCCTCGCCGGCGCGCTCCATTTCCGCCTGGCTGACGACGCGGGGCTGCATCCGCCCGGTCCCCATGCGGTCTATCACGCGGGTTTCAGCCCGCTCGCGTACGCTCTCGCGCGGTTGCGGCACGGCGGCTTCCTTGGTCCTGTGCTTTCTTTCATCCGGCGCGTGCGCGGCCGGCTTCTTTTCCTGCGTGCCGTGCGCGGTATCGCCGATTTGCTGCGCCGCCTCGCTCAACTGGCCGAGCATCTTCTGCCATTCGCCCTGCGGCGCGCGGCGCTTTTCAGCTTGCGACGCCCCTGTTTTTGCCTTTGCCTTGCTGTTCATTTGGGCGATAAGCCAGATGACCAGGCCTACGACGATCAGAGCATCCATACGCCCCTCCCCCTTTCCACCTTCGCTCGATCCGCCGGGCGGAGATTTGCCCCGCCCGGCAGCTTTCGCTAAGGCTTATTTCTTCGTCGGGCGCGGCGGTTCACCCTGTCCGCCCTCAGGCTTGCCGATCTTGGCGATGGCGTCGCGCATCGTGGTATCGGCGATCGTGTTTTGCATCTGATAATAATCCATGACGCCCAGCTTGCCTTCGCGCAATGCCGAGGCCATCGCGCGCGGCACCTCTGCCTGCGCCTCTACGACCTTCGCCTGCATCTCCTGCACCGCAGCCTTCATTTCCTGTTCGTGCGCGACGGCCATCGCGCGGCGCTCCTCGGCCTTGGCCTGGGCGATACGCCTGTCGGCCTCCGCCTGATCCATCTGCAGCTGTGCGCCGATGTTGCGACCCACGTCCACGTCCGCGATGTCGATGGATAGGATCTCAAACGCCGTTCCTGCATCCAGGCCCTTGGAAAGGACTGTACGGCTGATCAGATCCGGGTTCTCGAGCACGGACTTGTGCGTCTCCGCAGAGCCTACCGTGGTGACGATGCCCTCGCCGACGCGGGCGACGATCGTCTCCTCCCCGGCGCCGCCGACCAGGCGTTCGATGTTGGCCCGCACCGTCACGCGCGCCTTGGCGCGCAGCTCGATGCCGTCCTTCGCGATGGCCGCGACGACCGGCGTCTCGATGACCTTGGGGTTGACGCTCATCTGCACGGCCTGCAGCACGTCGCGCCCTGCCAGGTCGATGGAGCGCGCCTCTTCAAAGTTCAAATCGATGTTCGCGCCCTGCGCCGTAATCAACGCCCGGATGACGCGGTCGACGTTGCCGCCGGCGAGGTAATGCGCTTCCATCTCGCCGATGTTCGGCTGCAAGCCCGCCTTCACCGCCATGATCAGCGGCTGCACGATGCGCACAGGCGCGATCCTGCGAAAGCGCATGCCCACCAGCGTACCGATCGAAACCTTCACGCCCGAGGCGCGCGCGGATATCCACAGCCCCAGCGGAACAAAGCTGAGGAAAGTGATGACGACCACCACGACCAGGACAATCAAGAGAACCATCCAGACGATTTCCATTCCCATAGGTCTACCCCCTTATCTCCCTACAAGTTCTTTATTTGCGCGCCCTTTCGGGCGGGCATTGAGCGCGTCAGGCCTTCGCCGCGGCGCTGCGCACCACGATGCGCCGCCCCTCGACGGAGACGATCTTGATGTCGCAGTCCGCATCGAGGAATTCCCCCTCGGTCACCACGTTCAGGCGCACGCCGTCGAACTCACCGATGCCGGCGGGGCGTAGCACCGTGCGCGATTTGCCCGCTTTGCCGACGAGCACCTGCATGTCTTCATAGCCGTTGTCCCCATCCTCTTCCAGCGACGTGTTCTTGAGGATGAGCGGCGAGTCGGCCAGCGCTCCCTTTGACGCCGACCGCAACGAAAGCGAAATGGCGATCGCTACGATCGCGATGATGATAATCAGCACGCCGAGCGCCGCCAGCATCCCGTGGTTCATGATGGTCACGCCCACGCCGATGGCCAGCAGGATCAGACCCGAGATACCCGGGACGCCAAATCCCGGCAAAAAGACCTCCAGAATGACGAGCCCTGTTCCGACACATAAACAGAGCAGGATCGGCAGATTCGTAACCAGAAAATCAACCATCACTATGCACACCTTTCAGCTATGACGTTAGCCAGAGTATATCACGCTTTGAGCGCTGCGCAAAGCCTTAGGCGCTCAATTATACACTTTGACGTTCAAAACCTCACGCGCCGTGTAAAAGGAGGGAAAGCGCCCTCACATCCTGTTCGTAGACCGGCCCTAGGCTGCGGTTATACAGCAGGCTCGCCGGGTGATAGAGCGCGAACACGGGGCGCCCCGCCTCGGGCGCCTCCACCAGCGTGCCGTGCACAGCGCCGACCGTCAGCCGCTTCCCCGTCGCCGCGCCGAGCGGCACGTTGCCCAGCGTCGCGATGAAATCCGGGTTGACGAGGGCGATCTCGCGCAGCAGCCACGGCCGAAACAGGGCGATCTCCTCGCGCGTGGGCGGCCTGTTTGAAACGCGCCCTTTGGCAGATTCCTTGGTCGGCCGAAACTTGACCGCATTGGTGATATACAGCGCATCGCGCTCAAGTCCGGCCAGCGACAGGAAGACGTCCAGATTCTTCCCGGCCTTCCCGACGAAGGGGCGGCCTTGCAACGCCTCCTGCTCGCCCGGCGCCTCGCCGATCAGCATCAGCCGCGCGCCCAGCCTGCCTTCGCCGTAGACGATCCGCCGCTCGTCGCCTACGTAGACCGAGCGCACAAAGCGCAGCAGTTCCTCGCGGTATTTTTCCATCCGATCCGCCATGCGCTCCTCCTCATGATCCGTTTTGCTGCGCGCAAAGCTCCTCCAGCTTTTTGCGCACCGCTTTTAAGTCTTCCCAAACCGGCCGTTTTTTGCTCTCGTCGCGCAGCAACGCGGCGGGGTGAAACGTCGGCATAAAGAAGACGCCCTTGCGCAGAGCCCATTTGCCCCGATCGCGCGTGATGCGCGTATCCTCGCCCAGGATCGCCTTGGCGGGCGTAGCGCCCAGCAGCACGATGACCTGCGGGCGAATCAGCGCCACCTGCTGGCGCAGGTAGGGCAAACAGGCGGCCATTTCCTCAGCCGTCGGCGCGCGGTTTTGCGGGGGCCTGCATTTGACCACGTTGGCGATGTAGACCTGGCCGCGCTCCAAACCGATCGCGTGCAGCATTCTGTCCAGAAGCTGGCCGGCCGCGCCGACAAAGGGCCGCCCCGTCAGATCCTCTTGCGCGCCCGGGCCTTCGCCGATGAGCATCAGCCTTGCGTGCGGATCCCCTTCGCCGGGCACGGCGTTCGTGCGCGCGGCGCAAAGGCCGCAGGCCTTGCAGCCGTATATTTGATCCATCAACGTCGGCCAAGACGTCTTCATGCGTATCCCTCCAGGCGTCGCAAGCGTAAGTTCAAGATGGTTTTAGTATATCACAACTTGCCCGCCCCGTAAACAAAACGGCCGGGCGGCGGATAAATTCTTCCGCGCCCGGCCGCTCTTTGTTCGCTTTTTACCGGTTGTCCGTCACGTCGACGACGACCGCCTCCGTGATATTCTCGCTGATGCCTGCAAATGTCGCCTGCAGGTCCTGCCGCAGCCAGGTATACAGGCTGGAGAGCAGCAGCATCAGGATGACGATCGCCAGGGAGGCGGCGGCTACGCCGAAGAAATCCAGCACGCTGGCCGCAATTTTGAACCCTGTGCGCGGTTTAGGCTCGGTCATACGCTTCACTCCTTTGAAAGATGCGCCCGGGCGCAAGCTTTCCTACATACTAGACGCGTCACCCGTTCCCTTTGTTGCAGTCTTTTGCGCTCAATGCATCGACCAATCCTTGGGCACCTCCGGCGGCTCGTCCGTCGCGATGGAGAAGGCGATGTTCGTCGCGTGGTCGGCTACGCGCTCCAGGTTGGAAAGGATGTCTGAAAACAGCATGCCCGAACGCGGCGTACATAACCCCTTGGAGAGGCGGTCGATGTGGCTTTGCTGCAGCTCCTTCTCCATGTCGTCGATCTCGTCCTCCAGTTCCAGCGCCTCGGCCAGCCGGTCGCGTTTGCGGGAATGAAAGATCTCCTGCGACAGCGATAGCAACTGCAGCACCTTGCCGCACATATCCTCCAGCTCCGCGATGCCCTGTTCGGAGAAGGAGATGTCGTCGCGGATGCGCGCCTGCGCGAATTCCGCCATGTTCTCCGCATGGTCTCCGATGCGCTCTACGTCGTTGATCACGTGATAGAGCGAGCCTACGAGCGCCGCATCCGCTCCCGTCACGTCCTGCTGGCCGATTTGAATGAGATAGGTCGTGATCTCGTGATTGAGGTAGTTGATCGCGTCCTCGTGCTGGGCAACCTCTGCCGCCTTCTCGCCGTCGCGCTCGATAAAGGCGCGCAGGGAGCGCTCCAGGTTCTCCGAGGCGATCTGCGCCATGCGTTCCGTCTCCTTGACGGCCTGCGCTACGGCGATCGAGGGCGTGCCCAGCATGCGCGGATCCAGGAAGCACACGCGGCGCTCGACGTTGCCGACGGGCTTGTCCTCCCTACGCACGAGCGCGCCGCTCATCCGAACCAGCAGCGGCGCCGCGCCGAAGAGCAGCACGATTTCTGCCAGCTTGATGAGCATGTTCGCGTTTGCGATCTCGCGCTTGATGTCGCCTCCGCTGACCGCGCGCATCCAATCCGCCAGCGGAATAAATTGCAGAGCGATCAGCATGAGCGACGAACCGATGACGTTGTAGAGCAAATGAATCATCGCCGCGCGCCGCGCTGTCGCCGTCGTGCCGACGGAGGCGAGCACCGCGGTGATACAGGTGCCGATCGCGCAGCCCAGGGAGATGTAGATGGCCATATCCAAGGTCACTAGCCCCTGCGCCGCGAGCAACTGTGTCAGCACGACGGACGCGGACGAGCTTTGGATGATGCACGTCACCACCACGCCGATGAGCATCGCGGTCACCGGCGTAGAGGCGGCCGAGTGGATGAGGCGGATGAACGTCTCGTTGGTGCGCATGGGCCCCATCGCGTCCGACATCATGTCCATGCCCACGAAGAGAATGCCAAAGCCCGCCAGCACGATACCGACCTTTTGCACCGAAGGTCGCTTGATGAACATGAACATCACGACGCCCGTAAGCAGGATGATCGGCGCGACCTCCGAGAGCTTAAAAGCGGCGAGCTGCGCGGTGATGGACGTGCCGAAATTCGCGCCCATGATGACGCCGCTGGCCTGCAAAAGATCCATCAGCCCCGCGTTGACGAAACCGACGACCATCACCGTCGTGGCGGAGGAGGATTGTATGATCATCGTAAACGCCGCGCCGACGAGGACGCCCATCAGGCGGTTTTTCGTCAGAATTTCCAGCAGGCGGCGCATCCGGTCTCCCGCCACGCGCTCCAGGCCGTCGCCCATCATCTTCATGCCGTAGAGAAAAAGACCCAAGCCGCCCATTAAGCCTGCGATCATACCTAGCATATTCGACCTCCCACGCGAGACCCATCCCCCGCGCTCTTCCCCATTTTACTTTTAATACGCAAATATTTTACAAGGGCCCTGCGAGGCTTGTCAAGGGATGTCGAAATTTTACGCACATTTTACAATTGTTTCAGATGTAATCGAGCCACGGCGCGTCCGGCTCTTCGCGCCCGGTGAGCGCCCCAGCGTCCTGCATCCCCGTAAACCCCTGCTGGCGCAAGGCCTCATAGACGATTACCGCCACGGAATTGGATAGGTTGAGCGAACGCGCTCCCTCAATCATCGGGATGCGGACGCACCGGTCGTATACGCGCTCCAACAAATTTTCCGGCAAACCGCGCGATTCGCGTCCGAAGACCAGGAACGCGTCCTGCGGGTATGTGACCGCGGTATACTCCCTTGGCGCTTTCGTCGTCGCAAAGAAAAACGGCGCGCCCGGATACTGGCGCAGCAGCGCTTCAAAGGATGAATGCACCTTGAGGTCGACCAAGGGCCAATAATCCAACCCGGCTCGTTTTAAATACTTGTCTTTCAGCTCAAATCCCAGCGGCTCTACCAGATGCAGCGTGCTGCCCGTCGCCGCGCAGGTGCGCGCGATATTGCCGGTATTTTGCGGAATCTCCGGTTCTACCAAAACGATATGCAAAACGGTTCCCTCCTATTCGATGGTAAAAGCTTTGCATCGAAAAAGGGGCGTACGCCCCTTTTCGAATTGACGGATTTTTAGTTGACCGCTTCCTGCGAGCAAAGCGCGTACAGCGAATCGAAGACGGTGCATTTGCGCGTCTCGATCTCCAAATCGAAAAATTCCTTGAGGTCCTCCTGCGCGACGAGCAGATGGTTTTTCGCGTGCAGCTCGACCTCGCCGCCGTCCATCTGCATTTTGGGGTAGGCGAGCAGACGCATGTGGTGCGGGTTGAGCACCTGCAATACATAGCTCATGTCGGGCTCCGCGCGCTCAAAGATGTTCCGCAGGGCGTTTTCGAGCCGCTCGCTGCCATAACGCCAGACCTCGTCCAGGAATTGCTCGCCCTGCGGCATGCGCAGCGACGCCAAACAGACCGGCCACGCCGGATTGACGCGCAACCTGAGCATCTCCACACGGTGCCGCAGATCCTGGGGCTCAAAGTGCGCGCCCTGCAAAATCGTGTGGAAAAAGTCGAGCTGCAGCATCGGCAGCACGTCGCTCAGGTCCGTCTCCTGCTCGCGCTCGACGAGCGTGCGGCGCGTAATGCCCAGCTCCCGGCGCAGGCGCGTATGATCGTCCGCCGCCTCCATGCCGACGATTTCTTGATGGGTCGATAGAAATGTAAAAAAGTCCTGTCCCTCGTTCTTTGGCAGCAGGTATGCGACTGCATCAGCCTCCTGGCGGCTCAGGCGTAGCTTCGCTTCCTCTACATCGTTCAAAAGAAGCGGCGGCTCAAACCCCAGCTGCTTCCATTCCGGGAAACTTCTGAAGGCTTCGCGGATATCCTCCTGATCCGTTACGAGCATCAATTTGTACATGGATTCCCTCCATAACCTTTAAGCGGGCATGTCAGCTCCATCCGATCGTTCATACCGTTTCTTATTGTACCGCACTCTTTTCGTAAAAACAAGGCAAATTCTTTTTTTCAAAAAAAGGATGCACTTTCCTGCATCCCTCTTTATTGAATCTGCTCAATCCGCAAGCCCCAGACGGCGGAAAATATCTTCTACATGCGTATAATGGTAGGAAAGGTTAAAGCAATCGTCCAGCTCCGCGCGCGTCAGATGCTCCTTGACCACCGGCTCGCGCTCGAGCAGCGACTTGAAGGGCACCTGCTGTTCCCAGGCGCGCATGGCGTTTTTCTGCACCACGTCGTAAGCCGTCTCGCGGAGCATCCCCTTTTCAATCAGCGTCAGCAGCACGTGCTGCGAGAAGATCAGGCCCATCGACTTGTCCATATCCCGCAGCATGTTTTCCGGATACACGAACAGGTCGCCCAGGATGCCGCACAGCTTGTGCAGCATGTAATCGAGCAGCTCCGTCGCGTCCGGCAGGATGATGCGCTCGGTCGAGGAATGCGAGATGTCGCGCTCGTGCCAGAGCGATATGTTCTCCAGCGCGGTCACGCTATAGCCGCGGATGACGCGCGCGAGGCCGCAAATCTGCTCGCAGTTGATGGGGTTGCGCTTGTGCGGCATCGCCGACGAGCCCTTCTGCCCCTTGCGGAACGGCTCCTCGACCTCGCGCAGCTCGGTTTTTTGCAACCCTCGCACCTCGGTGGCGAACTTCTCCAGGCTGGAGGCGATGATCGCAAACGTGGTCATCAGTTCGGCGTGGCGGTCGCGCTGCAGCACCTGCGTGCTGATGGGCGACGCTTCGAGCCCCATATGCTCACAGACGTACATTTCGACGAACGGGTCGACGTTTGCATACGTGCCGACCGCGCCGGAGATCTTGCCGACCGCGATATTTTTATGCGCATGCTCGAGGCGGTCCAGGTTTCGCTGCATCTCCGCATACCACAGCGCGAACTTGAGCCCCAAGGTCGTGGGCTCCGCATGTACGCCGTGCGTGCGGCCCATGCAGGGCGTGGTCTTGTACTTTTTCGCCTGGCGCGCGAGCATCTCGATGAAGGCCTTCATATCCGCCTCCAGAATGTCGCACGCCCGGCTAAGGAGCGACGAGAGCGCCGTGTCCACCACGTCCGTGCTCGTCAGGCCAAAGTGCAGGTATTTCGATTCATCCCCCAGGCTCTCCGCGACGCAGCGCGTAAAGGCGACCACGTCATGGCGCGTCGTCTCCTCGATCTCCTCGATGCGTTCGACCGTGAAGCTCGCGTGCTCGCGCATCGCGCGGGCCGCCTGCGCGGGCACCTTGCCCAGCTGCACCCACGCGTCGGTCGCGTTCAGCTCGACCTCCAGCCAGGTCTGAAACTTTTTTTCCTTCGTCCACAAGGCTGCCATTTCAGGCCGGGAATAGCGGTCGATCATTCTTTTTCTCCCCCCATGAGGCGGTGCAGGATCTCCTGATAGGCCTCCTCTACGTCGCCCAGGTCACGGCGGAAGCGGTCCTTGTCGAGCTTCTCGCCGGTCTTGGCGTCCCAGAAACGGCAGGTATCGGGCGATATCTCGTCCGCAAGCACGATGCGCCCGTCAAAGCGGCCGAACTCCAGCTTGAAGTCGATCAGCTCGATATTCAGATCCTTCAGGTAATCGGTGAGTACCTCGTTGACCTTGAGCGCCATGGCGGCGATTTGCGCCATCTCTTCCTTCGTCGCCAGCCCCATCGCGGCGATGTGCGTCTCGTTGATCATCGGGTCGCCCAGCTCGTCGTCCTTATAGCAGTATTCGAGCACCGTGCTCGCGAGCTTCGTGCCCTCGGGATAGCCGATGCGCTTGGACAGGCTGCCCGCGGCGATGTTGCGCACGATGACCTCGACCGGCACGATCTGAACGCGGCGCACGAGCGTGTCGCGCTCGCTGAGCTGCTCGATCAGGTGGCTCTCTACGCCGTGCTGCGCGAGAAGGGTCATCAGGTGATTGCTGACCACGTTGTTGATGACGCCCTTCCCTACGATCGTGCCCTTTTTCAAGCCGTTGAACGCGGTCGCGTCATCCTTATAGTGTATGATCGCAAGCGTAGGATCGTCCGTCGCAAAGACCTGCTTGGCTTTGCCCTCGTACATCATTTCGCGCATCTGTGCCATATCATTCATCCTCCAGCATTCGTCCGGTAATATGGGTCGTCCACGGCCTATTGTATCAGACTTTCCCAGCGCATTCAAGAGAGATATTGAACAATTCTTTTATTTTTTTATAGAACGTTCGCCTTTTCACTCATTCGTGCAGCTCCAGCGGCAGGCCGTCCGGGTCGTGAAAGAATGTCATGCGCTTGCCCGTGTAGGCGTCCAAGCGGATGGGCTCCGTCTCGATGCCCCGGCTGCGCAGCGCTCGGGCCGTCTCTTCTACGTCCTCCACCCTGAAGGCCAGATGGCGCAGCCCGCAGGCCTCGGGGTAGCTCGGCCGCTCCGGCGCGCCGGGCATGCAAAAGAGCTCCAATTCACAGCCCCCCAGCTTCAGGTCGAGCTTGACATCTCCTCTTTGCGGCCGGGCGTTTTCCCGAACGATCTCAAAGCCCAGCAAATCGACGTAAAAATGCTTCGATCTCCTGTAGTCGCTCGCGATGATCGCGATGTGGTGGATCGTCTGTAGGTTCATCCTTTCCCCTCCGTCTTCATTGCTCTGCATTTTTTGCCGCCCTGTGCGCGCATAGGGAAACACCGTCCGCGTCAGATTCCGCCCGACGCGAACGGTGCTGTTTTATCCTTCGATGAACTCCTGCTGCGCAGGGCGCACGGGGATTCCTCTTTCCGTTAAGTAGCGCTTCAAGCCGGCGATTTCAAGCGTGCCGAAGTGGAAGAGCGACGCCGCCAGCACCGCGTCCGCATGGCCCGTTTCAATCGCTTCATAAAAGTGCTCGCACTTCCCGGCGCCGCCCGAGGCGATGACCGGGATGCGCACCGCGTCGGCGACGGCCCGCGTGATGTCGAGGTCGTATCCGTTCTGCGCGCCGTCCCCGTCCATGCTGGTGAGCAGGATTTCGCCCGCACCCAGGCGCTCTGCCTGCATCGCCCATTCCACGGCGTCGAGCCCCGTGTTTTCGCGACCGCCCTTTACGTATACGTCCCAGCCGCTGCGATCCGCCCGACGCTTTACGTCGATGGCGACGACCACGCATTGGCTTCCAAAGCGGCTCGCCGCCTCGCTGATAAAATGGGGGGTTCGCACTGCGGGCGAGTTCACGCTCACCTTGTCCGCGCCCAGCCGCAGCAGGCTGCGAATCTGCCCCAGGCTCGTGATACCGCCGCCGATGGTGAAGGGGATGAATACCTGTTCGGCTACGCGGGCCGCCACGTCCAGCAGGGTCGCGCGCCCCTCGTGCGAGGCGTTGATGTCCAGCAGCACCAGCTCGTCTGCCCCAGCCGCGTCGTACGTGCGCGCGCATTCCACCGGATCGCCCGCGTCGCGGATGGAGACGAAGTGGACGCCCTTGACGACGCGCCCGTCCCGGATGTCCAGGCAGGGGATAATGCGCTTGGTCAGCATGTCACGCGCCCCCTTTCAGCGACGCAAAGTTTTTGAGCATTTGAAGGCCCGCCGCGCCTGATTTTTCCGGGTGAAACTGCGTACCGTAGACGTTTTCCTTGTGTACAGCGGCGGTAAAGACCGCGCCGTAATCGCAGGTGGCGGCCGTCCACTCGTCTAAAACCTGCGCCGCGTGATAGGAATGTACGAAATATACATAGGGCGCGCCGCAGAGCCCCTCAAACAGCGGGCAGGGCCGCAACGAAAGGTTGTTCCAGCCCATGTGGGGCACCTTGAGCCCGCGCGCTGGGAAGCGCGAAATGCCCGAGGGGATGATGCCCAGCCCTTCGCAACGGCCTCCCTCCTCGCTTTCAGCGAAGAGCAGCTGCATGCCCAGGCAAATGCCCAGAAGCGGCTTGCCCGCCTGAACCATCTCCAGCACCGCCCTGTCCAGCTCACGGCGCCTCAGCTGCGCCATAGCGTCCGCAAATGCGCCTACGCCCGGCAAGATGACGCGCTCCGCCGCCGCCAGCGTCGCGCGCTCGTCCGTGATGACCGCCTCGTGCCCCAGATACTCGAGCGCCTTCTGTACGCTGCGCAGGTTGCCCATGCCATAGTCGACGATGGCGATCACAGTATACGCCTCCTTAGAAAATCAGCTCGTGCAGCCCCAGCGGCTCCGCTTCCCGGCCCTGCTTGGCGAGCTTTACGCACTTGACCAGCAGGTTCGCTGTGTCCAGGCTCGTGATGCACGGCACACCGTATTCGACCGCCATGCGCCGCAGGCGGAAGCCGTCGCGCTGGGGGTCGCGTCCGTGCGTAGGCGTGGTGATGATCAGCTTGATCTTCCCGCTGTCCAGCAGCCTGCAAAGCTGGTCATGGTCCTCGCTGGGCTTGGGCACCTTGCTGGCGGCGATGTAGTTGTGGTTCAGGTGGTTGGCCGTGCCCGCCGTCGCATATAGGTCGAAGCCCATCTGGTCCAGCAGCTCCGCCAGGGCGAGCACCTCCTGCTTGTCGTGGCGCGCGATGGAGAGCAGCACGCCGCCCTCCTGCGGGATGAGCATCTTCGTGGATTGAAAGCCCTTGAGGTATGCTTCCTCCGCCGTCTTCGAAAGGCCCAGCACCTCGCCGGTGGATTTCATCTCCGGCCCGAGGGAAACCTCCACCTCCGGCAGCTTCTCAAAGGAGAACACCGGCAGCTTCACCGCCACGCTCGGCGCCGGCGGGTACAGGCCCGTGCCGAAGCCGAACGTCGGCACCTTCTCGCCCAGCGAAGCGCGCACGCCCAGTTCGACGAGCGGGATGCCCGTCACCTTGCTGATGTATGGGATGGTGCGCGAGGAGCGCGGGTTGACCTCAATGATGTACAGGTCGCCCGCGTGCTGGATGAATTGGATGTTCACCAGCCCCTTCACGTGCAGCGCCCTGGCGATGCGCACCGTGTAATCGGTGACCATGCGCTGTATGCGTGGGGCCAGCGTCTGCGGGGGGTAGACCGAGATCGAGTCGCCCGAGTGGATGCCCGCGCGCTCGATGTGCTCCATGATGCCGGGGATCAGCACGTCCTCGCCGTCGCAGATCGCGTCCACCTCGATCTCCTGGCCCAGCAGGTATTTGTCGACCAGGATCGGGTGCTCCTGCACGTTCAGGTTGATGATCTGCATGTATTCGCGGATGGATGGCTCGTCGTAGGCGATCTCCATCCCCTGCCCGCCCAGCACGTAGCTGGGGCGCACGAGCACCGGATAGCCCAGCTGTCTGGCGGCGGCGACCGCCTCCTCCTGCGTGAGTACCGTGGTGCCGCTCGGCTGCGGGATCGCCAGGCGTTCGAGCAGCGCGTTGAACAGCTCGCGGTCCTCCGCCGCGTCGATGTCTGAAAGGTCCGTGCCCAGGATCGGGTAGCCCGCCTGGCGGACGTATTTCGCCAGCTTGATCGCCGTCTGCCCGCCGAACTGGCAGACCACGCCGACCGGCCGCTCCACCTCCAGCACGTTCCAGACGTCCTCCGCGGTCAGCGGCTCGAAATACAGGCGGTCGGACGTGTCGAAGTCGGTGGAGACGGTCTCCGGGTTGTTGTTGATGATGACGGTGTCAAATCCCGCCTTTTTCAGCGCCCATACGCAGTGCACGGAACAGTAGTCGAACTCGATGCCCTGCCCGATGCGGATCGGGCCGGAGCCGAGCACCACCACGGTCTTGCGCGCGCTGTATTCGGCCTCCGTCTCGCCGCCGTAGGTGCTGTAAAAGTAGGGGCTCACGGCCGCGAACTCGCCGCCGCAGGTATCGACCATGCGGAAGGCGGGCAGCACGTTCAGCTCCTTGCGAAGGGCGCGGATTTGCGCCTCCGGCACGTTCAGCCACCGCGCGATTGCCTGGTCGGCGAAGCCCATCTTCTTGGCCGCGAGCAGCTCCTCGCGGGTGAGCTCCGCCAGCTTCATGGCGCGCAGGGCCTGCTCCTTTTGCACGATCTTCTGTACCTTGCGCAAAAACCACAGGTCAATCTTCGTAATCTCGCCGATGTGCTCCATCGATACGCCGCGGCGCAGCGCCTCGGCCACCACGAACGAGCGCTCGGTGTTGATCTCGTGCAGCCGGCGCTCGACCTCCTCGTCCGTAAGCGCCTCCAGCATGGGGCTGACCAGCGAGTCGAAGCCCATTTCCAGCGAGCGGACGGCCTTGAGCAGCGCGCTTTCAAAGTTCGTGCCGATGGCCATGATCTCGCCCGTGGCCTTCATCTTCGTGCCGATGCGCTTGTCCGCGTAGACGAATTTGTCAAAAGGCCAGCGCGGGAATTTGAGCACGCAGTAGTCCAGCGTAGGCTCCGCGCAGGCGTACGTCTCGCCCGTCACGCCGTTGACGATCTCGTCGAGCGTATAGCCCAGGGCGATGCGCGTGGTCACCTTCGCGATGGGGTAGCCCGTCGCCTTCGAGGCGAGCGCGGAGGAACGGCTCACGCGCGGGTTGACCTCGATGACGTAGTAATCCATGCTGTCCGGCGACAGGGCATACTGCACGTTGCAGCCGCCCTCGATGCCCAGCGCGGAGATGATGTTGATCGCCGCCGTGCGCAGCATCTGGTGTTCCACGTCGCGCAGCGTCTGGCTGGGCGCCACGACGATGGAGTCGCCCGTGTGCACGCCGACCGGGTCGAAGTTTTCCATGTTGCAGACCGTGATGCAGTTGCCCGCGCCGTCGCGGATGACCTCGTATTCGATCTCCTTCCAGCCGGCGACCGAGCGCTCGATGAGGTTTTGGTGCACGCGGCTGGCGCGCAGGCCGTCCGCGCAGATCTCGCGCAGCGCTTCCTCGTCGTCCGCCAGGCCGCCGCCCGTCCCGCCCAGGGTATAGGCCGGGCGAACGATGACCGGGTAACCGATCTGGTTGGCGAAATCGACGGAGGCCTCCACATCGTGCACGATGACGGAGTCGATGCACGGCTCGCCGATGGAGAGCATCATGTCCTTGAACTCCTCGCGGTCCTCCGCGCGGCGGATGGAGGCGATGTTCGTGCCCAGCAGCTTCACGCCGTACTTTTCCAGGATGCCCCGCTCGTCGAGCTCCATCGCCAGGTTCAGGCCCGTCTGGCCGCCCAGCGAGGCGAGCAGGCTGTCCGGCCTCTCCTTCTTCAGGATGCGCTCGATGGTCTCGCAATTGAGCGGTTCTAGGTAGACGCGATCCGCGATGTCGGTGTCCGTCATGATCGTCGCGGGGTTGGAATTGACGAGGACGACCTCGACCCCTTCATCCTTCAGCACGCGGCAGGCCTGCGTGCCCGCGTAGTCAAATTCCGCCGCCTGACCGATGACGATCGGGCCGGAGCCGATGACGAGCACCTTTTTGATCCATTCCTTCTTCGGCATATCTTCAAACCCCTCGATTACTTCGTATTATCGCGCACCATGGCGAGGAAATCGTCGAACAGGTAGCCCGTCTCGCGCGGGCCCCCGCACGCCTCGGGATGGAACTGTACGCTGAAGGCGGGCCTGCCCAGATAGCGTACGCCTTCCACCGTCCGGTCGTTCCAGTTGAGGTGGCTCACCTCCGCCGCCGCGGGCAGCGTGGAGGGGTCCACCGTGAAGCAGTGGTTCTGCGACGTCACCGCGCAGGTGCCCCGCCGCAGATCCTTGACCGGGTGGTTCGCGCCATGGTGGCCGTACTTCATCTGCACCGTCCCCGCGCCCATCGCCAGGGCCATGAGCTGATGCCCTAGGCAGATGCCGAAAACCGGCCGCCGGTCCATCAGCGTGCGGATGGTCTCGATATCCGCCGGGTTGTCCGCCGGGTCTCCGGGGCCGTTGGTCAGCAGCACGCCGTCGCAGCCCGCATGGAGCATCGTCTCCGCGCTCGTCCCGGCCGGGTATATCTTCAGATGGCAGCCCCGCGTGGTAAGGGATTTCAGGATGCCGCGCTTGAGGCCGAAATCCATCACCGCGATCGTCGGGCCGTCGCCCGCGATTTCGTAGGGCGCCTCGCACGTCACGCGCGAAACTTGATCGTGCATCGCAAAGGCCTTCACCTCGTCTAAATCCGCCTGGGTCGGCTCCCCTGCGACGATCTTGCCCCGCAGCGTCCCGTAGACGCGCAGGCGCCGCGTAAGCGAGCGGGTATCCACGCCGCAAAGGCCCGCGACGCCCTGCTCGTCCAGATAGGCGCTCAGGTCCTTCTTCATCTGCCAGTTGCTCGGCAGGTCGCAAAGCTCCGACACGACGAAGCCCTTCATCGCCACGCCTTTCGATTCGTCGTCCAGCTCGTTGATGCCGACGTTGCCGATCAGCGGGTACGTCATGCACACGATCTGTCCACAGTACGAAGGGTCGGTCAGCGTCTCCTGGTATCCCGTCATGCCGGTCGTAAAGACGACCTCCCCGGTCACATCGGCCCTATGGCCGAACCATTCGCCCTCGTAGCGGGCGCCGTCTTCCAGAATCAAAGTTGCCATGCACTCACATCCGTATATTTATTGATTATTCGCTGTTTATTTATGCATCAACAGCATTATACACCGCGCCCCCGCGCCTCGTCAAGCGCAGGGCGGTAAGGAAACGGGTAAAAAGAAAAGGCGGAAATGATCCGCCTTCAAAAAGAAAATACAAAGGCCCATGCCGGGAAAGCAAACCGCAAATCTACGCTCATGATAACCGGCATGTCCTTCATACTCCTTTCATTACTCGCCTCATCCATGAGGCGATTTAGCGTACGATGATCTCGTCCCTTCGCGGCCCGTTGGAGACGAACTTGACGGGCACACCGATCTGCGCTTCCAAAAACTCTACATAGCGGCGCGCATTCTCCGGCAGCTCCTCGTAGCGCGTGATGCCGCGCGTGTCGCTCATCCAGCCGGGGAGCATCTCGTATACGGGTTTTGCACGTTCGAGCCGCGGCGTGACCGGGAAGCGCTCCGTCCGTTCGCCGTCGATCTCATAGGCCACGCAAACCGGAATTTGGGAGAGATACCCCAGCACGTCCATGTTCGTCAGGGCGACCTGCGTCGCCCCCTGCATCATGCAGCCGTAGCGGGTGGCCACCGCGTCAAACCAACCTACGCGGCGGGGCCGCCCTGTCGTCGCCCCGAACTCGCCCTTGTCGCCGCCGCGCACGCGCAGCTCCTGCGCCTCGTCGCCAAATAGCTCGGTCGTGAACGGGCCGCGTCCTACGCAGGAGGAGTACGCCTTCGTCACGGCGATCACGTCGCCCATCGCCCACAGCGGTACGCCCGCGCCGACCGGACCGTAGCCCGCCAGCGGCGAGGAGGAGGTCGTCATCGGGTAGATGCCGTGGTCCGGGTCGCGCAGCGTGCCCAGCTGTCCTTCGAGCAGGATGCGCTTGCCGGCCCTGCAGGCCTCATGTAGGTATAGATTGGTGTCGCACACGTACGGGCGGATGCGTTCCGCCAGCTCGGTCAGCTTCGCGATCAGCTCTTCCAGATCGATCAGCGGCTTGTGATACAGGTGCTCCAGCAACGCGTTCTTGATCGAGAGCGCGTGCGCGAGCTTCTCACGCAGCACGTCCGGGTCGTACAGCTGGCACAGCTGCAGCCCGATCTTCTGAAACTTGTCGCCGTAAAACGGCGCGATGCCGCTCTTCGTCGAGCCGAAGCTCTTCGCGCCTAGGCGCTCTTCTTCGTAGCAATCCAGCAGCACATGATAGGGCATCATCACCTGCGCGCGCTCGGAGACCAGCAGCTTCGGGGTGGGCACGCCGGCCTCCACCACGCTGGCAAGCTCGCCTAGCAGCGCCTCGACGTTCAGCGCTACCCCGGGGCCGATGACGTTCACGACGCTTGGGTTAAAGACGCCGGAAGGCAGCAGATGCAAGGCAAAGCGTCCGTAATCGTTGATGATCGTGTGTCCTGCGTTCGCGCCGCCCTGAAAGCGGACGACGATGTCGGACTCGCCCGCGAGCATGTCCGTGATCTTGCCCTTGCCCTCGTCGCCCCAATTCGCGCCGACGATTGTACGAACCATTCTTGCAGCCCCTTTCTTGCGCGCCGCGCCCGGTAGCGGCAGGCACATACCTTTTAGTTTATACCCCATTTGCGCTTTCTTGTCAAGCGAATCGAAAGCAAACCCATCGAATTGTGGGGGCCTGTGTAAAATCGGGGCGAATTTTTATCAGTTTTCGAATTCCAGGTATTTCGTCATGACATAGCCGCGCTCCCCGTCGTATTCGACGTATTTCCACTCGCCGTTCGTCGCGATGACGAGCACCCGGCGTCCTTGTGGAATGCGCGCCAGAACCTCCGCCTTGCTGTTTGCTTCCTTGCGCAGCGCCAGCTTGCTCTCGTTCGTCCGGGCATAGCCTGCGATGTCGCCGCTGAGCTGCGCGCGCGGCATGAAGCCGCTCTTCTCCTCCGTGCGCACACAGCACCAGGCGCCCTGCACGCCCAGCAGCGTCACGCGGGCGCCCCCCGGCACGTTCTCGACGCCCGTCGCGTCCGCCTTGGGCTGCTCGCGCAGCGCCGCGCCGTCCGCGGCCGTGACCTGCACGGTCGGCAGCGGAGGCTCGGTGGCCGCCGGATCCCCTTCTCCTTTTTGGATGAGAAGATCCTGTTTGAGCATATACCCTTCCTGACCGGCGACGCGCACGCGCGCCCAGGCGCTCAGCGTCAGGTCCAGCAATTCCATTTCCACGCCCTGGTAATACAGGCCCAGCTCCTCCGCGTCGGCCTTCGCTTCCTTATATAGGGGCTGAAGGCTCGTATGTCCGCCACCTACCGCGTCCGGCGCGACGACGGCGTAGAGCCCGTGCGTGCCGTCCGTGTTGGTGGCGAGTTTCCCCACCGCCGAGGCCTTTACGTACCCGGTCAGGCCGGTCAGGCCGTATGGGTTGCCGTCGTAGGCGCGCACGTGCAGCCACTTGCCGTTCTCGCTCTCGCCGAGCACCTCGATCGACTCTTCCTTTTCGCAGGTGAGCAGCTCCGCCGACTTTTCGGACGCCTGCGCGCGCAGCTCCGTCTTCTTGACGGCGATGCTCGTGATGGGCGGGTAGTAGGGGAACGACGTGCGCGCGTCCGTTCCGAAGTACAGGTCCTCTTCCGCCATCCAACCGGCGACGTCGCCGATGCGCACGTGCACCCATCCGTCGCGCTGGAACGAGAAGAGTCGCACGGCCTGCACGCCGTTGTAGTATTGCCCGATGACCCGCGACTTGGCGCTCGCGTCGAGGCGCAGCTTCGCCTTCTTCGAGGCATCCGCGCTGCTCACAAGCCCATACTTGAGGTTCTCCGTCTCGCTGACGTATTTCGAAAGCGCGTACCCGGTCTGCACGGGCTCCTGCACCGTCTTTACGTAAGCCCAGTCGTCCAGGAAGCCCAAAATACGCAGCTGCGCGCCGTTCTCGATCGTTCCCAGCGCCTTGGCCTTGGCGCTGGGCTCCTCGCGCAGCGTCAATTCCTCCGCCGGCAGGGCGACGTCGGCCTGCGCCGCGGTCCCCTCCGGTAGCCCCTTTGCCTTCGCCTCGTCCGGCGTGATCAAAAATTCATTCAGCACATAGCCCGTCTGGCTGCCGACCGTCACCTTTGCCCACTCGCCCGCGATCTCTTGGCGCTCGACCTCGGCGCCGTCGTAAAACAGGCCGTACGAGCCCGACGTGGTGGCGGCCTCGAGGCGCAGGTTCAGCCGTTTATTGCCCCCTACTTCATTCTTGTTGTCGATGATCGCGCTCTGTGCCCCCGCGGCTACGGCCAACGCGCATAACAGCGACGCCAACAGCGCCGTACACATTCTTTTCATTTCTCTCTCCCCTTTCGTATAGCATTTCGTCCTCTATCATTGGAACGCTTTGCGCGGACGTATTCTTCCATCGTTCGACATAAAAATATAGAAGGAACCCCTCACCGCGCGCAAGACGGCCATTCGCCGTCGAATACGAACGCCGCCGGCCCCGTCTTATATACCGTATCCTCGACCCACTCGACGAGCAGTTCCCCGCCGTCGAGCACGATCGTCGCCTTCCTTTCGCAGTACCCGCAAAGCGACGCCGCGACCGCCGTGGCGCATGCGCCCGTGCCGCAGGCGAGCGTCACGCCGCTGCCCCGCTCCCACACGCGCATGCGGATGCGATCGCCTGCCAGCACCTGCGCGAACTCCACGTTCGTACGCCTGGGAAATGCATCGTGCCGCTCTAGCGCCGGGCCGTAGCGGCGGATGTCGAAGCGCTCGACGTCCTCCTGCAGAAAGATGACCGCGTGCGGGTTGCCCATGCTCACGCACGTCGCCTCGAATACGCGACCGTCCGCCTCGATGGGCCTACGGATCACACGCCCCGGCCCGAGCGTGGTGGGGATAGCCCCCGCCTCCAGGATCGGCGCGCCCATGTCGACGCGTACGCGCGTCACCGCGCCGCCCTTCACCGTCAAGTCCAGCGTTCTCACGCCTGCCAGGGTCGACAGGGTGACGCTCGTTCGGTCGGTGATCCCGCGCTCATACACGTATTTGCCGATACAGCGCGCAGCGTTGCCACACATCTCGCTTTCGGAGCCGTCCGCATTGAAGATGCGCATGGAAAAATCCGCGCAGTCGGACGCGCCGATGAGCACCAGCCCGTCCGCGCCCACGCCGAAGTGCGGACGGCTGATCGCGACGGCCAGCGCCGCTGGATCCTCGATCTGTTCGTTGCGCGCGTCTACGTAGACGTAATCGTTGCCTAGGCCTTGCATCTTGGTAAAATGCATCTTCTCGCCCCCGTTTCATGTCGTTTTATGTTTCTACGCGTCGCGTTCAAATCCCTTTTTCTATATGTACGCCAACACCTCTGTCTAAATTGACCTACGCCAATTCCAGCGCCGACAATGTGGAGTATAAAGATCATCTTTATACGAATTTATGATATAATGTATCGAAAGAATGTATAAAGAGGGGATGACATTGATCGGAAGACACGGAAAGAAACCTCAACTTTTTTACCAGCACCGCAGCGTCATGAAGGAAAAGCTGACGGAATCGCTCGCATCGGTGATTCCTATCACGCTGATCGTGCTGCTGCTGTGCTTTAGCGTTTCGCCCATCCCGGTCGCCACGCTGACAGCCTTTCTCATCGGCGCGGCGATGCTCATCGTCGGCATGGGTATGTTCACGCTGGGCGCGGACATGTTCATGACGCCGCTGGGCGAGCGCCTGGGCGCATCCATCACCAAATCGCGCAGGCTCTGGCTCGTCGTGACCGTCGGCTTCTTGATCGGCGTCATCGTCACGATATCAGAGCCCGACCTGCAGGTGCTCGCCAATCAAGTGCCCGCGATCCCCAACGCGGTGATCGTCTGGTCGGTCGCGCTAGGCGTGGGCGTGTTCCTCGTGGCCGCGCTGATGCGCATTCTTTTCAGCATTCGTCTAGGCACGATGCTCGTCATCTTTTATGCCGTCGTGTTCGTCCTATGCTTCTTCGTCCCGCCGGAGTTCTGGGCGATCGCCTTCGATTCCGGCGGGGTGACGACGGGCCCCATGACCGTGCCTTTTATTATGGCGTTGGGCGTCGGCGTGTCCGCCATGCGCTCGGATAAGCACGCGGAGAACGACAGCTTCGGCCTCGTCGCGCTCTGCTCCGTCGGCCCGATCCTCGCCTGCCTGCTCTTGGGGATCTTCTATAAGACAGACAGCGGCAGCTACGTGCCGGTTGCCCTCCCGGATGTGACGGATTCGCGCGGGCTCATGCAGCTCTTCACCTCCGCCCTGCCCACCTATCTACACGAGGTCTTCATGGCGCTTGTGCCGATCGTGCTGTTCTTTATCGCTTTTCAGTTTCTCTCAATGCACCTGGGCTCCCACGATTTTATCCGCATGCTCATCGGCTTTGTATATACGTTTCTCGGGCTGGTGCTCTTTCTGACGGGCGTCAACGTGGGCTTCATGCCCGCCGGCAACTATCTGGGTAAAATGATTGCCGCTCTGCCCTATCGGTGGATCCTCATCCCCATCGCGATGGTCATCGGTTATTTCATCGTATCCGCCGAGCCCGCCGTGCATGTGCTCAACCGCCAGGTGGAGGAGATCACCTCCGGCGCCATCCCGCAAAACGCGATGAACGCGGCGCTGGCCATCGGCGTCTCCATCTCCCTGGGCCTTTCGATGATCCGCGTGCTTACCGGCATCTCCATCATGTGGCTGCTCGTGCCGGGCTACGCGCTCGCCATCGCCCTCTCCTTCCTCGTCCCCAAGATCTTTACCTCCATCGCGTTCGACTCCGGCGGAGTCGCCTCCGGTCCTATGACGGCGACGTTCCTCTTGCCGTTCGCGATGGGCGCGTGCGATGCGGTCGGCGGCAACATCGTCGCCGACGCGTTCGGCGTGGTGGCTATGGTCGCCATGACGCCGCTGATTACCATCCAAATCATGGGCCTGTACTTCAAGCTCAAGAGCGCGCGTCATCCGTCGCCCGGCGCCGCCGCGGTTGTGGAAGACATCATCGATCTGACGTGAGGTGAATCATGAGTACATACAATTGGCTGCTCACGGTGGTAAACCGCGACTTTACCGAGGAATACATCCGCCTCTATCGCAGTCTGGGCGTGCAGACGGTGATGGGCGTCCCCGCCAGCGGCACCGCTAGCCGTAGCATGCTGCACTTTCTGGGCCTGGAGGAGAGCGAGAAAACCGTTTTGTTCTGCGCCTGCGACCGTCAAATTCAAAAGAAGTTGCTTCATGCGCTCGTACATACGATGCATATCGACATCGCGGGCAACGGCATCGCCCTTGCCATTCCCCTGGCCAGCCTCGGCGGGCAGACCGCCGCGCAGGTGCTCCTCGGCCAGACGATCGACGACGCCGCCCGCCTGGCGGCCAAGGAGGAAAAACGCATGGAAAAGACCGCCTACGAGCTTATTGTCGCCATCGCCAACACCGGATATACCGATCTGGTCATGGAGTCCGCCCGCAAGGCCCGGGCCGGCGGCGGCACCATCGTGCACGCCAAGGGCACGGGCACAGGCCTAGCCGAAAAGTTCTTCGGCGTCTCGCTCGCCACGGAAAAAGAGCTGGTGCTCATCGTCGCCCGTGCGGAGGATCGCAGCCCCATCATGCGCGCCATCATGGAGGGCGCGGGCGTCAGCACGAAAGCGCAGTCCGTCGTCTTCTCCCTGCCGGTCAGCGCGGTCGCGGGCCTCGCTGCGTTCCAGGAGGAGCCGGAGGCAGGCGATCCGCCGCAATCGCAGGCGGCGGAAAAGGCGTAACCCAAGCACGACGGCGCGGCGCGATAAAAAACGGAGGGCAGCCATGGTTGGCTGTGCCCCCGTTTTTTTCATCGATCTTCGGATCGCTTTACGCATTTTTACCGCAGCACTTTTTGTACTTGAGCCCGCTGCCACACGGGCACGGATCATTTCGCCCCACCTTGCCCGGCTTGCATTCTTCAACTCGCCTCATAAGGTTGCCCATGCCGTTGAGCATGCGCATGGCTGTGCCTCCCATCGTGCGCGTAATTGCGCTTCCGCATCGCTCGCAGTTGCCCGTAATCTGTAAAAAATCTTCTTGTCCTTCATAAAAATCAGATCTACCGAAATGAATCCGGATGTCCTCTAGCTGAACGATGCCGGCTCTGTCATCGGTTGGCGTGCCGTTCTCCCCGTTTTGGAACCGCACCGCCTTTTCCATCGTCTTACGCAGCTGTTTTTCCGACATCCGATTCTGCTCATCAATCGATATGCCCAAAATATCTTGAATCAGGCATCTACTACATTTAAAATCCACCAGCATTCCGTTTTTTTTCTTATCCGGAAGCCTACTCCATATCTTGTGCGCGATCTCGTCTTCAAAATTCGCATCTGTGAGCGCCGCAGCGACGGCCGCTCCCTTGCGCGTAACGCTGTCGTCCAATGAACCCTGTTGATAAAATTGATCGGCTTTGTACGTATATTTCTTCTCGTTCAATACCTTCTCATGATATGTCTTTTCGCGCGTCTCTTCCAGCTCATTCTGCATCTTAAGGAACAGGTCTGCCAGATGATCCACGTCCGCCTCGTCGATCTCGCTCATCCCCAGCTCATCGGATAGAGCCCCTCTCTCATTCTGAAGCTTATCAGTTTTTTTCTTGTCCATTCAAATCCTCCCCTGTTTTAGGGAATCCATCCCATAGGCTCATCTGTCTCTCTTCCCGTCTAATGACGCCCAGACGGATGAAGATCGGGTAAAGATAGCTCGCCCCAAAGGTGCCGAGCATCTTAGGGCCCTCCACCGTCTGTCCCTTGTCCTGAATCCGCCTCGCCGCGTGGTACGCCATATTGACCGTCGCGCGCGTGATGGACTTGTCCTTGCGGCTGACGAACATCTCGTTCCCGACGATGGCGTAGGTAAATTCGAGGTGCTTGGCCGTCCGGAAGGGGTGATCCTGATGGGCGATCAGCGCCGACCAGAGCGCTTCTTCGTCGGGCGTCGGGGCTTCGTTGTACTTTCTGCCGGGCATATCATCCTCCGTGAAAGATAAATCATGAACGTCGGTCAAGCTCGATCTTCCCAGGCGCGCTCCCACCAGGCGATGCCGTTCGCGTCGCACCACTCCCGGGCCTCCCGCCTGTAGGCCGCCTCGCGATAGGCGTACCAATGATCCAATACCTTCAGACGCGCAGCCGTTTCCCTAAACCGGCGGAACGCGCCCTTCCCGCAGATCGCCCGCTCCAACGGCTCCTGATATGGGGTCGGCAGCGCGTCAATAAAATTCTCCATCTCCTGATATTCGTCGAACTCATCCGGCAAGCGCAAGCACTGATCCCAATGTTCCAGTATCCACTCCGCGTCCGTCTTCTCCCGTTCCTCGTATTCTTGCGGCTCCTCACCCTCTTCCAAGGCGCCGATTACGCTTCTCCTGACGTTCATGATCCTGTTCGTCGGCTTGTCATAGAATTCCAGCCAATCATCTTCTCCCGTATGAATGTACGTTTCCATATGCTCCTTGATCTCTTCGATCACGGCAAAGGCCCGCATCCCATCCACCGCGTCCATATCGCAGGCCAGATACGCAAAGCGTGGCCGTCGCTCGCCGCCCACGTCTACCTCTTCGTTCCACAACGCGATGGGGCACGCCCAAGTCTTCTTCTCGTCCGTCGCAGCCTGATAGATCACCAGCTCTTCCTGGTTCTCGCTGTGCCTGGCCACGCAGAGCACGCGATACAGGCCGCCCTTTGCTTTCATGTAGATGCCCGGCTTGATTTCCTTCATGTTCTGCCCCCTATCTCATAGCTTTTCAAAGACGCCCTTCTCTATGACTTGTCATCAGGGCATGTTCTGCGGTTCATTGCGCAGCTCCTGATACGTCATCGATGCTCCGTCTGCCTGGCGAGCACCCGGCACGCCTTATCCGCAAAGGCGATGCCGTAGAGCCAGACGCGCTCGACCCGGCTGCGCCGCAGCGCCGCCGCATAGTCCTTCGCCTCTATCTGCGCAAGGCCCGCCTGACAGGCGGCCTCCAGCGCCGACTCCTTTTTCACGCTCTTGAGCTCGACAATGAACCCGCATTTCCGG
>JAEYAR010000134.1 GCA_023404715.1 Bacillota bacterium
GTTCCGGGGTCGGTTCCGGCGTAGGCTCTGGCGTCGGTTCCGGCGTGGGTTCAGACGTCGCTACCGGCTCCTGCGTAGGCGCCGCGGCCGGTAGTCCGTCCGGTTCCGGCGTATCTATGATTGCTGCAACCGCGGGTTCCGGCGTGGCCTGTGGCTCCAACACCATCACAGCCGTCGCCGCACATTGGGTTTCGTCCATGGCCCACGAAGTCTGCGAGCCCGCATAGGCGAGGATCGCCCCCTCATAGGGCTCGTCAAACGCCACCGAGATTCCCCAAACGAGGCCTTCCGGCGCATCGAGCACCTGGAAAGTGGCGTTGCCTTGCGGCACCAGCGCAATCTGCACGCCCTCGTTGTTGACGAGCTGCACCCGCGATGTATTTTTACTCGTCTTGACCGTGAATACGATCTGCCCGCCGGCATCGATCGTCTGCGGCTCGGCCGTCATTTCAAACGCGGAATAGGCGGTCATATCCTCTTGTGGGGCCGTCTTGCCGATCATTCCCAGCAACGAATCGCGCAGCTCTGGCATGAGGAACCAGCCCCCTACGCACAGCGCCAGCACGAGCACGAGCGCGACCAGCACAGCGATCAGGCAGCCGCGGCCCTTGCGGCGCGGCGGCTCCTCTTGCTCTTGCGCGTCATCAAAGTCGTCCGTATCGTCAAAGGTGTACTCCAAGTCGTCCAAGGCGTAGCCTTCGTCGTCCGGCTCGAGGCGTTTGCTCGGCCGAATGCCCGGCGGCGGCATGCGGCGTATCGGGGCCGAAGGCTCCGGCTCTGTCTGCGGCGCCTGCTCCGGCGGCAGATCCGCCCCCGCTGCCTCTATGTTCGGCCGGCGGCGCCGATGCCTGCGCTGTTCTCCCTCGCCCGCTTCAGCCGTTTGCTCAGTGCGGTCGATACCGGCCTCATAGCCTTCGCCAAACTGATCGTTCAAGATGTAACACCCCTTCTTCTGGTTCACTTTCTGCCCATAGCTGTAAACACGCCGCCCGACATAGACGCCCCGCGGCCTGTATAGCAAAACAAATGGCCTATACCTCATTCATTATACAGAAGGAAGCGGAAATACTCAACGCTTTTTTCACATTTCCCCCCACATTTCGCCATAAACGCATATTTTTTTTCAATTCACATCGGGCCCCGGGGGCGCATAGGCTGAAGTGAGCCCTGCAATCAAGGAACCATGGAGGGATGCCATTATGGAAAACCGATCGCCCTACGACCTCTTGCAAAACGCATCTACGCCCTTTTCCCAGCTCACGTACACCGGACGCTTTGACCGTTGGCGCGAGATTCAAAGCGTTCCGCTTGAGCAGCGGCCAGTCGAGACGGCGCCGGCCGAGCCGCAGATGAAGGACGAGGCGCAGGCAGAGGCGGCAAGCGCGCAGCCGGTCGCGCAGGATGCGCCCGACCAGGAAGACCGCGCGCCCAGCGCCGCCCCCCCTGTGCCGCGGCCTTCTGCGCCTGCATTAAAGCCCCGCAGGAACTATTATGACGGTATTATCAAGAAACATACACTTGCATCGCATCAAACCGTCTTCATACCCGTCACAAAGTCCTGAGAGGCATCCGGTGAGAGACGAAAAACGCCGTCCTTGTACGCAGCGCCGGGCGCAAGCGGCAAGGGCGGCCATGCGTCCGCACGCCAAAGCTGTGCTACACATTCGCCTTCTTTCCAAATCAACGTCCTGCGGCCTGTAAGCGACGCGGTTGGTTGCAGCGCCTTTTCTTCTTCGCGCCTCATCTGCGCCTTGCGCTCCTGCGACGCTTGGCCCTGCTGTGCCTGCCCTTCTTGGGTTATGGGGGCGTCCTCCGTTTTGGGCCCGGCCTGCTCATCCCGCTCATCGCCCGGCTTTCGAAACGCCGCATGTACCCGCGCCTGGAGCACCGCGAGATTTAACGTACATCCTCGCAAAAAGCCTGCCGCTGCGATGTATCCGCCCTGCGTGCATAGGGCCACGCCCACCCCTTGCGCCGTGCGTACGGCGATGCTGCCGGACCCCCTGCGCGGATGGTACGCGCCGACCTTTTGCACGCAGCTCTTTTCCACGAGTACGATGTCGAGCGTCCCTCCGCTCATGCTCTGCGTGCACTTCACATCGATCTCCACCTGTCCGTTTCGCTCCTGCCAGATCGCCGCGCCGCACGCCGTGCCGTCCGGCTTTCTCAGCGATACGATTTCCCTACGATATGCCATCGCGCCTCCCCCTCTCGTAGCCCGGTCCGTATCACTTGAACCCGGCTTTTTCACTTCAGCGACATGCTTATGCCAAACGTTCACATTTTAGCGCTTGATCTCCCTCATAGGGGATGATATAATAGAAAAACATTCTGCCTGTTCATCCGCTTGACCGCGGTTGTTTCATTATTATAGGGGGCTTTACGTGAAACGTCTTTTATGTCTGGCGCTCGCCGCCATCTGCCTTTTGAGCGCGTTGCCGGGCGCTGGGCTCGCCGCGCCCGAAATCATCTATACGGGCGTTACCAACCGCGACATCACCCTGCGCGAGGGAGAAAGCACCGAAAGCGCCTCGCTCGGCGTGCTGAAGGATGGCGAGCGCATCGGCATCATCGATTATTCGCCCGAGTGGCTACATGTTTACAACGAGACCAAAGGCGAAGGGTACATCAAGCGGCAATACGCGGATAATATCACGCCGCTCGATCCCGTGCATACGCCCCCTTACGGCGCGATCATCCATCTTCAGGTTGCGACGGTGAAGGAACAATCGCCGGTCTATACCGCGAAGGATACCGCCTCCGATTCCTTTTGCACCGTCACGCCCGGCAGCCGCATCTCTTTTTGGTATATCGAGGAGGGGTGGGTCGTCATCCCCTATCAGCGAAAGATCGGATACATTCCTGCCTCGGCGATCGAAAACCTCGAGCCCGTAGCGCCGAATGCGTCTTATGCACAAAGCGGCGATATTCTCGCCGCCTTCACGAGCTTCTACAGCGTCAAACAAAGCGAGCTCAACAAAGGTCGCATGGTCAACATCGACGTCGCCTGCGAATACATCTCCATCGTTATGACCCCCGGGCAATCCTTTGCTTTTAACAGCGTAGCCGGTCCCTATAAAAAAGCGCGCGGTTATCAAGCCGCGCCCATATTGATCGACGGCACGACGATGCCCGGGTACGGCGGCGGTACTTGCCAGGTATCCACTACGCTGTATAACGTCCTGCTACAGCTTTGGGATGGCATTACCATCGTGCACCGCCGCCCGCACGGCCCCGGCGGCGCGAAATACGTCCCCCACGGCGTTGACGCCGCGGTAGGCAACGAAAAGCTTGATTTGATTTTTGAAAATGCCTACGATTTCCCCATCGTAATTGATGCAAGCGCTCAAGACGGCGCGCTGTTCATCGCCATCCGTAAGGCTTAACGTAAAATATAGGCCGCCTGTGCGAGCGCAAGGAATTTGCGCTCGCACAGGCGGCGATATATTATAGAAGCTTTTCCTTCAAAATCGCGTGGAATTGGCCGCCGCAGCGCGCAAGCTCGTCTAGCACCGCGTCGATGCCTTCCTCTGTCCGCGTCCAATTTTCGCGCGTTATGCCTTCGGCGCATACCGGGCAGACGATGAACTCCGTCTGCGGGTAAAGCGTCTCATAGTACATCAGCGCCCTGCGTGCATGCTGCTCCTTGCAAACGATCATCGCCGTACGGATCGTCAGGCCCAGCGCGTCGGTTACCGAGCGCGAATAGATCGCGTTTTCATACGTATAGGTCGCCCGGTCCTCTCTCAAAATCGCCCGCTCCGGCACGCCGCCGCGCATGAGCACGTCGCGGTAAAAGGCCCATTCGCTCTCGTACGGCCCCGGATAATCCGCCTCATGCGACTGCGGACCGGGGAAGCGCCCCAGCGTGACGCTAAATCGCCCCGAAGGCAAAAGCAGCGGAACGTATCCCTGGCGATACATGCGCGCGCCTTCAATCGCGGTCTGCGCATAGGCGCTGCCGGGCAAAAAAGCAATGTCTGCCTTGCGCGGCGCATGGCGCACAAAGATAAAATCCGTAATCTCCTGAACGTAACGCATATTCAGTCCTTTCGCGCCTCACATTCGGCACATTCGCCCGGCATATGCCGTCGTTTGCGCGCAGCGCGGCGTAGCGTGAGCATATGTGGTAAGCCGTGCGTTCACAGCGCAGCACGGCGCAAAGCGCTGGGCATAGGGGGCCTGGGCGCCGCCCAGCAGTACCCCAAGGACTGCGTAGATCAATCGGATGACCGCTAGATTCAGCATGGAGGTTCCTCCCTTTTTCCTCAACTTCATGAAAAAAGCCCGCCTCGCACAGCTGCGAAACGGGCTCGATTTTCGGATCGATGCCTATTATGCGTTCCTGTGCAAGCCAAAAAGTGCGTCGGACATCTCCGCGCACATCATGAACATTCGCATCGTGGTGCTCGTACGCATGGATTTGTCCTCCCTCCGGCTTGCTTTTTCTTAGTGTATCATCCGCATGCGCCGATGTCAACCGTTGATTTACAGTTTTCAAAAATTTTTTTCCGATACTTTTTTCTTGCGCCTTTAGTAGAAGACGTGATTCAAGTCACGCGTAAAAAGGGCGTTTGACCAGGTTTTTTTGCAATTTTAGGGGTTGACAATTCATAAAAACGTGGTGTAGCATAATGCCCAACAGCCGCGAAAGCAAGCATAGGGAGTTGAAAATATGCCAAACGTCCCTTCTCCGCCTTCAGATTCCATCATGATCGATATTAAGGGCCTCAAAAAGGTGTACCCTTCGCAGGCCGGCGAGGTCGTCGCGCTGGACGGTATCGATCTTTCGATCCACAAAGGCGATATCTACGGCATCATCGGCATGAGCGGCGCGGGTAAATCCACGCTCATCCGCTGTATCAACAGACTGGACGCCCCTACGGATGGTCGCATCCTGATCGACGGGCAGAACATCTTGACCATGAGCGACAAGGACCTGCGCCGAATGCGCCGAAGCGTCGCGATGATCTTTCAGCAGTTTAATCTGCTGATGCAGCGTACGGTGCTGCGAAATGTCTGCTTCCCGATGGAGATCAGCGGGGCGCCCAAGGCGCAGGCGCAAAAGCGAGCGCGTGAACTGCTGGATGTCGTCGGTCTAGCGGAAAAGGCGGACGCTTACCCCGCGCAGCTCTCCGGCGGCCAGCGTCAACGCGTGGCCATCGCTCGCGCGCTGGCCACCGAGCCCAAGGTGCTGCTGTGCGACGAGGCCACCAGCGCCCTGGACCCGATGACTACGCAGTCCATCCTAGCGCTCCTGCAGGATATCAACAGGCGCCTTGGCATTACGATCGTCATCATCACCCACGAGATGGCCGTGATCCGTCAAATCTGCACGCGTGTCGCCATCATCGACGGTGGAAAAATCGCCGAAAAAGGAAATGTTCGCGAAGTGTTCGCCAATCCACGCACCGCCGCTGCCAAACGTCTGTTCCGATCCACTCACAAAGAGGAGCTGCCTCCCGGCAAGCGCTGCCTACGCCTCATCTTCAGCGACAACCGCACCTACGAGCCCGTGATCGCGGGGATGATCCTCGCCTGCGGGGTGCCTGTAAACATCCTGTCCGCCAACATTCAGACGGTCGCGGGCCAGCAGCGCGGGCAAATGCTTCTCGAGCTGCCCGAAGAACGGGACGGCGCCGAACGCGCGCTTGCTTATCTCAGCAAAAACCAGATCGCTATCGAGGAGGTGAATGCGGATGACCTGGCAGCAACTGTTGTCCATGATCGGTAGCGGCCTGTGGGAGACCTTTTACATGGTGCTCTTTTCGACGCTCTTCTCCTATCTCATCGGGCTGCCCCTCGGGGTCCTGCTCGTCGTGACTGAACGCGGCCATATCCTGCCCAACGCGCCGTTAAACAGCGCGCTGGGTACGGTGATCAACGTGCTGCGCTCCGTCCCCTTCCTCATCCTGATGATCGCCGTCATTCCCCTGACCCGCGCGGTGATGGGCTCGGCGATCGGCTCCAAGGCGACCATCATGCCGCTTACCATCGCCGCCTTCCCCTACGTCGCCCGCACCGTGGAAACGTCGCTCAAGGAGATCGACCGCGGCGTCATCGAGGCCGCGCAGTCCATGGGCGCCTCGCGATTGCACATCGTCCTCAAGGTGATGATCCCGGAATCCCTGCCCGCCCTCGTCAGCGGCGCGGCGACCGCGACCACCAACATCCTGGGCTACTCGGCTATGGCCGGCGCGATCGGCGGCGGCGGCCTGGGCGCCCTGGCTATCAACTACGGCTACTATCGCTACAAGACCGACATTCTGCTCATCGTCGTCGTCGTGCTGGTTGTGCTCGTGCAACTGATCCAGCTCATCGGCACCCGGGGCTCCCGCCTGGTGGATCATCGCCTCAAGTGACCGCCGGCGTCCCATAGAATCGCATACAAAACGGCTGCAAAAAAGAAGTAGTGTTCCCCTATGAAAAAGCTGATCGCCCTCGTTCTCGTACTGGCCCTTTCCCTCAGCCTGTCCAGCCTTGCCCTCGCGGCGGAGAAAATCCGCGTCGGCGCCTCCCCC
Source organism: Bacillota bacterium (assembly GCA_023404715.1). Lineage (GTDB taxonomy): Bacteria > Bacillota > Clostridia > Christensenellales > Aristaeellaceae > Beduinella. The sequence goes on from JAEYAR010000134.1 coordinate 6,522, forward strand.
TCTCCACACGCCGAGATCCTCGCCGCCGCAAAGGATGCGCTGCTCGAAAAGGGCTTCGAGCTGGAAATCGTCGAGTTTACCGACTACATCCTGCCCAACACCGCGACCGAGTCCGGCGAGCTGAACGCGAACTATTTCCAGCATCAGCCCTATCTGGACGATTTTAATGCGCAGAACGGCACGCATCTGGTCAGCGCCTTTGGCGTGCACGTCGAGCCCATGGCCGTCTATGCCGGTAAAGGCGAGACCTTGGAAACCCTCAAGGACGGCGCGACCATCGCCGTGCCCAACGACCCGACCAACGAAGCCCGCGCGCTGCTGCTGCTGCAAGCACAGGGCGTCATCACCCTCAAGGACGACGCAGGCATCGCCGCGACCAAGTTGGATATCGCGGAGAATCCGCATAACGTAAACATCCTGGAGGTCGAGGCCGCACAACTACCCCTCATGCTGCCGGACGTGGAATTCGCCGTCATCAACGGCAACTACGCATTAGCCGCTGACTTGAACCCGGTTCAGGATTCTGTGGCGATCGAAGACGCCTCCTCACCCTATACCAACGTCGTCGTCGTCAAGGAAGGCAACGAAAGCGAAGCCTTCGTCGCCGCGCTAAAGGAAGCCCTGAACAGCGACGCGGTCAAGACCTATATCGACGAGACCTACGGCGGTTCCGTCATCGCCGCCTTCTAATCATTTAACCTCCACCCGAGCGGGATATTCCCCGCTCTTTTTATTTTTATCTCCACTTCCAAGCAATTAGTTGCATGTATTTTTCTCCATTCCTCCACTCATTTGTTTTTACGCTTCATTTTACTCTGTGCAACTTACCGTGCGTTATATGTAGGTTACCTGCGCCCGCCTTGCGTGCGCACGCCGCATGTGCTATGCTTTTTCGCGAGAGGTGAGCGCATGAAGCTGACGATTGAACAAAATTTGGATATACGCGAGACGGAGATCCTTGTACGCTGCGCGCTGGTGGACGACAGGCTGAGGGTCCTGCTCGAGCAAATCCGTCTCTACGGCTTTTCCATCGCTGCACGCCAGGGCGAGCGGCGCCTGCAGGTCGCCCTGGAAGATATCTTCTACATCGAATCTGTGGACGACCGCACGTTCCTCTACGTAGAAGGCGACGTCCTGGAGTGCGATCTGCGGCTGTATGAGCTTGAAAATCAGCTCGAGCATACGGCGTTCGTGCGCTGCGCGAAAAACTGTATCTTGAATACGCAGCGCATCCAAAGCGTACGCGCGTTGTACAACGGGCGATTGGAAGCGACGCTTCAAAACGACGAACGCGTCGTCGTCTCACGCCACTACGTGCCCGCCGTCAAGGAACGCTTCGGGCTGAAAGGATAGGTCGTTTATGTTCAAACAATATTTTATCCGCGTGTGCGTGTCCTACACGGTACTGATCCTCGTGCTGGCCATCGTCTGTCTGCTGCCGCTGCCCGTGCCATACCTACATTTCTCACCCACACTGCTCCTGTACCTTCTGGGCATGAACACGGCGATTCAGTGCGTGATGTTCTTTACCGACCGCCTGCCGATCAAGAGCATGGCGGGCCAGATCCTGATAGGCTTGGCCGATGCGCTCGGCTGCGTGTTTTTGCTAGGCGGGTTCTTCGGGCTCTTTGAATTGAGCCTGCGCACGCTGGCGGGGCTTTTGCCAGTCGTGACGATCGTGACGCTGAGCGTCTACGGCTTCTTCTTCTGGCATGCGCGCAAGGACGCCAAGGCCATCAACGAACAAATTCAAAAACGCAGGGAGGATCGTCATGAATGCGATTGAGGTAGCCGGTCTGCGCGTGCGTTACGGCGCGCTCGAGGCCGTGCGCGGCATCGATCTAAACGTGCCTGACGGCTCGCTTTTCGCCTTTCTGGGGCCGAATGGTGCCGGAAAATCTACGACGCTCAGCGTCCTGTCGACGCTCCTGGCGCCCTCCTCGGGCAGCGTACGCGTCTGCGGCCATCAGCTGGGGCCGGAGGACGACGCCATCCGCCGCTCGATCGGCATCGTCTTTCAGCAAAGCGTGCTGGACGATCTTTTGACCGTGGAAGAAAACCTTCGCTACCGCGGCGGTTTATACGGCATGCGCGGCAAGGCGCTTCGCCGCGCCGTGCAGGATGCGGCGCAGGCCGTCGGCATCGCCGATCTGTTATCCCGCCGCTATGATCGCCTGTCCGGCGGCCAGCGGCGGCGGGCGGACATCGCCCGGGCGCTGGTCGCCGCGCCCTCCCTGCTCATCCTCGACGAGCCGACGACGGGGCTCGATCCACAGTCCCGCGGCGCGGTGTGGGAGGCCGTGCGCGCCCTGCAGCGCCAGCGCGGTATGACCGTTCTGCTCACCACGCATTACATGGAAGAGGCTGCGCAGGCGGACGCGGTCAACGTCATCTGTCGCGGGTGCATCGTGGCCGGGGGAACGCCGCAGCAGCTGCGCTCACGCTATGCGCACGACGCGCTGCTCCTCTACCCTAAGGATGAGACGACGCTTCGGGATGCCCTGCGCACAAGAGACCTAGCCTTTGAATCGCACGGGCGGGCGCTGCGGGTGCCTCTTACGGATACGATGGCGGCGATCCCGCTGCTTGGCGACCTGCAGCCGCTGCTCAGCGCGTTCGAGGTCAGCTCCGGCACGCTCGACGACGCGTTTGTCCACTTGATCGAAAGAGAAGAAATGGAGGAATCAGACCATGCTGTCCCTCATCAACCGTAACGTCCGGCTCTACCTGCGCGATCGCGTGGGCCTCTTCTTCTCGATGCTCTCCCCGTTGATCGTACTGCTGCTTTACGCCTTTTTTCTCTCCCGCTCCCTGGTCGACAGTTTGCCGCCGCTCCCCGGCGCCAAGGCCCTGATGGATATTTGGATGGTCGCTGGCCTGATGAGCGTCACCAGCGTCACCTCGACTTTCGGCGCGCTCTCTCAGCTCGTAGATGACCGCCGGCGGCGCATCCTGCCGGATTTCGCCGCCTCACCGCTCTCACGCCTGCGTCTGGCCGCCGGGTATGCGGGCGGCGCAGTCTGTGCAGGGCTGATCATGACGGCGCTGTGCGCGGCTTTCGCTCAGGCTTATCTCTATCTTTCGGACGGCCTGATCCTCGGCCTCGGCGCTTGGCTATTCGCCCTCGGCGCCTGTGCGCTCAGCGTCGTTTGCAGCGCGCTCGCAGCGCTGTGCTGCGCGCTGTTTCTGCGCACCTCGTCTTCCTATGGCGCGCTGCAGACGATTTTGGGCACCCTGATCGGATTCCTGATGGGCATGTATATGCCGATGGGCGCCCTGCCTGCGGGCGTACAGGCCTTCATCCGCTTTTTCCCGCTCTCGCACGGCGCGGTGCTGCTGCGCCGTATCCTGCTCACGCCCCGGCTCGGCGGCTGGCCGCAGGTAGCGAAGGACCTGTTTAACCTGGAGCTCGGCTGCCTGTACCGCTACGGCGGTTACACGATGCCCGCCTATGGCCACGCGCTCGTACTGGCTGGAAGCAGCCTGGCGCTACTCGCGCTTGCGACCGTCCTGCTGCGCCGCAAGGGGATGGGTGGCCATTCCTGATCATACTGCATGGTAACTTTTTATGAGGCGCTTACTGTCCTTTTCGATATGCCGATTGTTTTTCAAGGGTAGATAGCGTATAATAGAGCTATAAAGATGGTTGTGACAGCTGGAGGTGATCGCATTGGAAACTCGCAACGAACAGCGCGCAGTTTTGAGCAGCAAGGGCAACCTGGCCAGCTTTTCATGTGGATCGCATACAATCTATCTGTGCTAAACCTGAACAAGCCATTGAAGGCGGCGGTACTCACACCAGCGGGCGAAGTGCTGTGAGGTACTTGAAATGGTCGCTTCTGAGCGATAAGGGCTTCTACAACAAGGAATGAGCTTTTGATCGTTTACGCATCATTTACTTGCATATATCATCATACAGCGGAAACGGAGGCTTTTTTATGATCCATCAGACGATAGCGCAGCGGCTTGCGCCCGTCGAGGCGGCCCTCTCGGTTATCCCCGGCCTGGACGCCATGTTCCGCCAGTGTTTTCTAAATACCCTGGAAACGACCGTGCAGCACAAGGAAGATGGGCTCCCCTTTATCATCACGGGCGACATCCCCGCCATGTGGCTGCGCGATTCCATGGCACAGGTCATGCACTACGTGCGCTTTGCCGACGACCCCGAGGTCGCCCGCTTTATCGAGGGCGTCATCGAGCGCCAGATGCGCTGCGTGCTGATCGACCCGTACGCAAACGCCTTCAACGGCGCGCCGGATGGCGCAAAGTGGGCGGCTGACGAGCCGGAGCAGGGGCCCTGGATCTGGGAGCGCAAGTACGAGGTCGATTCCCTGTGCGCGCCGCTGCATCTGGCGCACGTATACCGCGAGGCGACCGGCTCCACCGCCTTTTTGACCGAGGCCTTCCACCAGGGCATGCGCATCATCGTAGATACGTTCAAGCGCGAGCAGGATCACGCCCAAAGCCCCTATTACTTCATCCGCACCGACTGCCCGCCGAGCGATACGCTCCCCCACGACGGTCGCGGCGAGCCCGTCGCCCACACGGGCATGACGTGGTCGGGCTTTCGCCCCAGCGACGACGCCTGCGCCCTCGGCTATCTCGTGCCTGCCAACCTCTTCGCCGCCGGCGTGCTGAGCGATGCCGCCTATTTTGCAGCCGCACTGGGCGACGAGGCGCTCTCCGAGGATGCCGCCGCCCTCCGCGAGGATATTCTCAATGGTATCGCCAAGCACGCTCTGGTTGAGCACCCCAACCACGGCCAGATCTTCGCCTACGAGACCGACGGGCTGGGCCACTATACGCTGATGGACGATGCGAACGTGCCCAGCCTGCTCTCGCTGCCGTATCTGGGCGTTTGCAAAAAGGACGATCCCCTCTACCTGCGCACGCGCAGCTTCGTCCTGAGCCCTGACAACCGCTTTTATTACGAAGGCCCCTATGCGAAGGGTGTCGGCTCTCCGCACACGCCCGCAGGCTACATCTGGCCCATCGCACTGTGCATGCAGGCGCTCACATCGACCAGCGCAGAAGAGACCGCCGGTCTCATCTCGCAGCTGCTCACGACGCACGGCGGCACGGGCTTTATGCACGAGAGCTTCGATCCGTCTCAGCCCGAATCGTTCACCCGTTCCTGGTTCGCATGGGCCAACTCCCTCTTCGGCGAGACGATCTACCGCCTGTTCGAGGAGGGCACGCTCTCAGACGTGCTCGCAATCGTGAAAACCCGGGTACAGGGCGTGTAATCGTGCAGGTATGTCTCTCTTGATCAATAAATGAAGAAGCGCTGCCATCCTATGCCTTGTCCCTGGGGGGACAAACGGGATGGCGGCGCTTTATCCGTCATACCTCTTTTGAAAAAGGGGTTTGATTTGATCCTCCATTAAGCCCAATAGCATGCCGGACGTCACTTCGGCCATCGTCCATCCGGATTCCACCGACCACGGCGACCAGCCCACGTCGTTCGTCACGCCGTAAACCTCCATGCCCGCGATGTCTATGGCCCGCGACCATGCGCCGTCTATTTGCGGGTCGGCGCTCTTTATCTGTACGGAGGCAAAATAGCGCACGATGGATTCCCATAGCTCCTTAAACCATGTGTCTCCGGTCACATAGTAGGCGACGATATACGCCTGCGGAAGCCAGTTGACCGAGTACAGCATGTCGCACACCGGGTCACCGTTGTTGGCAAACACCGCGCTTTCTCCGTCCTTCACGTCGGCGCACACCGCAGTATACCCTGTGTCCCATTCCCGATAAGCGCCGCAGTCGCAGCGCATCCGCTGCAAATCCTTTGTTACCCGGTAAAGCCATTGCCTGTGCATCTCCTGCCCGGTCACGTAATACAGAAGGGCCAGCGGCAGAATCAGGCGGCACAGCTCCTGGGTCTCGCTGTGCTCCCTGGCGGTAAACGGGTAGACCTGCATAATCGCCTCAAGTCCCTTTACGCCGATCTCCTTATACCGTGCGTCGCCGAGCAGAAGAAAGCCCAGCAGCATCGACGCGAGATAGTAGGCATTGTAATGGGCGCTGGGTGTCCCGGCAGGGCGCCTAGTCAATTCTTCCAGGGTCGTCACGCCTGTCACACCGCCGCCGTAGGACCATTTTTGATATCCCGGCTCCTTCGAGGGCTCTCCCAGGTGTAGGCCGGTCACCTGCACCTCGATGCCATACATGTCGTCAAAGTCTATGCGCGTCACACGCAAGCCGTCCGTCCCGGTGGATCGCGCCAGGTAGTCCAGCGTATCTCTGGCCTCGGAAAGCCATCGTCCATCTCCAGCCAGAAACGCGCGCCAGAGGATCGGTAGAAGAAATCCCCTTGCGGTGTCGTCCTGATAGTTCACACCCCACCACCCGGCCAGCGATCCCCGTACTGCGCCATGGTGCGGGCAGACCTCGCGGATCTGCATGTCCAGCGGCATGTGGTACAAGCTATCGGAGACGTCTAAGTCTTCCTTGCGGCCGGTAAAAAGGGAATACAGATAATACATGTACGCGGCCTCTCCGGTGCAGTCGGTGCGCAGCTCTGCCGTCTGCACGTGGGTGCCGTCCGCCTTCACGTGCGCTGAGAGCCCCTCCTTCACCGCATAGGGCAAATGCGCATAAGAAACCAGCATGTCCGCCCTGTCGAACCAGAGGATGGCCTTCTGTGCGGCCTGCCGGATGGTCTGCGCTCTGCTCAGCGTGTAAGCGCGCTCCAGCTCGCTGTACGCCTGATCCGGCGTGCAAGCGCCGCCCAGCCAACATACGATTCCGCTGATCACCTGCGCCCATGCGCGGCGCGGCGCAAACTTTGCCTTGGAGAAATTGGCGAGCCGGAAGGAGCAGACCATCAGGTTCGGCTCGTCCAGCCAGAGCGCAAAGCGTTTGATCTCTGTCTTCAGTTCTTCCGGCGCGCCGACCCGGTAAAAACCATCCGGGTTTTTTTCATACTGCAGCAGCGGCCCGCGCCGGTTGAGCGCCTTGTATACGATGAGGCGGTTATTGCTCTGCTCGTCCAGTATGGTTCCCCTGTCGAGCCCCTGCGTAACGCCCAGACTTTCCATCACCACAGGCCTTTCAAATCGGGTGTTCACGCTTTCCAGAAAGGAGACCTGCCCAATCCCCCGGCAGTATTCTCCGAATACGCGCTTCCCTTTGGCCGTCTGGCGCATCAGCGCCATGCGATCCGGCGGGAATAATGTCAGCGCCTCTTCACGCACGCCGCCCAGCGCCGCAAACGCGTCGTATTCATCCCAATTGACTTGGCAGAGCGCCGCAGGGGATACCAGATCCCATGCCTGCACACACCCAGCGAGCAGGCGGCTCAAATCGCTGGGTGCGTCGCTGATGATCAGGAGCTTCATCGAATGGCTTCCCCTCTTTGTTCACATCAAGCTGCCTGCTGTGCAGGCAGCTTGATGTATATTTGTGTTTACGGCAGCAGCCAGGTGCGCTCGCTTTGCTGCTTGCGAAGGGGCATCTGCGGCGCTTCGTTGTAGATGCGCAGCACTTTGTCCATATCCCCGTACTGGTTCAGGCCTGCCATAAAGGCGTCCCATTCGCCCAGATCCTTGGTGCCCAGCACAAACCGGATCATATTTTCCAGTATGTATGTCTTCCATGCGTTCACCACCAGCGCGCAATCCTCGGCGTCGTACACATCCATGAGCGGCTTCTGTGCGTAATAATAAGTCTCCATGGTTCCGTCGCTCAGCCCCGCGGCGCAGGCGATCAGCGCGTCCAAAGAGGGCTTGGCGTAACCGGCGCACAGGGCATCGCCGACATAGTAGTTGGATACAAAGGGGTCCGTCGTATAGGTGGGGTTACGGGCGATCCCGAAAGCGGTCTCGCGATCCTTCGGGGCCGTGTTCAAATACGCTTCCGTGTAGGCGCGCTTCCCATCGGCACCTACGGTATAGCTTTCGCCCTCCACGCCCCAGTACGCGGCGACCGCATATTCCTCAGAGCCGATCAGTTCCAGGATCGCGCAGCTCAGTTCCGGATATTGGGATGTGTTGGATATCATGTATATCCATCCGACGCTATCCTCGTTGTTGTGGGCGGATACGTAAGGGGTCACGCCCTCGTCCGCCGGGCTCTGAATAAACGTCACGTCCAGTCCATTTTCTACGTACGTGGTCGCGCCATTGTAATAGCTGCTGGTGAATAGCCATTCGCCGTTGTTCATCTTCGCGTCATAGGCGTCCGACCAGGTGTTGAAGTCGGCGTTGATCCAGCCCTTTGCATAGGCCTCCGCCATGGCGGTGATGGCCTTTTTATAGGCCTCCTCGTTGCTCAACAGCGCGTGCACCCACTGCCCCTTCTCATAGTCGTACATGACCTCCGCGGGGGAAATGCTCCTGGTGCCAAACAGTGCGCTGAATCCGCCGAAAATGTATTCAAACTGCCAGGGCAAGAACATCATGCCGTCCACATTCGGCTCCGCAGCGCATACGGTCTCCATACAGGCGCGCATCTCTTCCCAATTTTCAGGGGCTTGCAGGCCATATTTGTCCATCAGCGTCTGGTTTTGAATCCACACCTCGGAAATAGCGTTATACCAGCAGGGGAAGTACATGTAATAGTCGCCGTCCTGAGTGTCATACCAGGTCAGATGAGAATAAACGTCCCTGCGGGCGGTAAACTCCGGCATGTACTGCGCATAGTCCTTCAAATTCAGGGTGCGGCTGCCGTCGCCGTAGTTCTCCATGAACATGTCGGGCTTGCGGTACAGCATGATGTCGGGCATGTCGTCGCCCGTGCTCAGGTACAGGTTCAGCAGCGTTTCGGTATCGCTGGCGGGGATTTCAAATTCCAGTGTGATGTTGCCCAGCTTTTCCTGCAACCACTTGCCGAACATGGAGTCCGCTTTGGGCTGTGCATAGCTTTCCCAGCCCATGATGCGGAGGGTGATCGGCTCTCCGGTGTAAGGAAGCAATGACTGGGCCTCGGGCTCTGCCGCAGCCACCTGCGGCACGAGGGATGCTGCCATCATCAGACACAGCAGCAGCGCGGTCAGTTTCCTTCTCATGATTCGTTCCTCCTCGTTAGGTTTCTTTATTTTGGCAGCCCTGTATCAAGGCCGTCCTTTCAACTCTTCACGGCGCCCACCATGACGCCCTTGGCGAAGTACTTTTGCAAAAACGGATACACGCATAGGATGGGGAGAATGGTGATCAGGATGGTCGCGCACTTGATGTTCTGCTCCACCACCTGGTTCATGGTCAAGAGCACGTCGCCCTCCTGCTGCGTCTTGCTCGATATCGCAACCAGCACCGTGCGCAGATAAAGCTGCATAGGCTTGAGCGAGTCGCGCGTCAGGTATAGAAACGGCGTAAACCAGTCGTTCCACCGCCCAACGATGCCAAACAGACCGAATGTCGCAAGCAGTGCGGCGGAGAGGGGCGCCATGATGGTGACCAGCACCCGGTAATGCCCGGCGCCATCGATATACGCGGCCTCGCGCAAGGAAGCGGGGATGCTCTTGAAAAACGTTCGAAAGACGATCATGTTGTAGCCCGTTACCGCGCCCGGCAGAAGCATTACCCACACCGTGTTGCGCAGGCCCATCCCCGATATCAGGTAGTAGGTGGGCAGAAGCCCGCCGCCGATGAACATGGGAATGACCATCAGGAGGTTGAGGAGCTTTTTCCCTTTGAATTCCTCCACCGTAAAGGGATAAGCCATCATGGCCGTCAGCACCAGAGATATCAGCGTGCCGCCCAAGGCATAAAAGATGGTGTTCAGGTAGTATCGAAAGATGTCCGCGCTTTTCAGTATGTATGCGTAGGCTTGCAGCGTCGCCCCTTTGGGCCAAAGGAGTGGCAACCCCGTCTTCAGCGCGTCCGCGCTGCTGATAGAGCAGATGATGCAGTACCAGATGGGATACAGAAAGCAAAACCCAAGCAGCACCTGCAAAAGGACGTTGATCACGTCGAAAAACGTCGGCTTCTTCAAGCCGGATTTACGTTTTTGATCCGCTTTTGCGCGTTTCATCGTCATCTGCTCCTCCTTCACCACAGTGATGTTTCGCCCACGCGTTTGGCGAACCAGTTCGTGAATGCCAGCACGATAAAGGACAACACCATGGTGAACAAGCTGGCTGCTGTGGCGTAAGACTGGCTGTTCTGCTCGATGCCCACCCGGTAGGTATAGGTTCCGATGACGTCCGCGGTCTCCCAGGTCGCCTCGTTGTAGATCAGCATGATTTTTTGATAGTCGTTGCCTACAACGCCCGCGGAAGCAAAAATCAAAAGAATGACCACCGTGGGCAATATGCAGGGAAATGTGATATGGCGGATGCTCTGCCTGCGGCTGGCCCCGTCGATGGTGGCCGCCTCGTATAGCTCCGGGTTGATTCCAGCGATCGCGGCCAGATAAATAATCGAGCTGTAGCCGACGCCGCTCCAAATCGAACTGCCGATGTACAGCGTTCGAAAAGCCGCCGGTGAGAGGAAGGGATTGGCCCAACTGCCCCCCAGCAGCATCACCACGTTGCCCACAGGCCCGTCTATCGCCAGAAGGAGCTTCATCAACCCCACCACTACCACCGAGGAGAGAAAGTACGGCATATAAGAGAGGGTCTGCACTGTGCGCTTAAATGTGTTGCAGCGTAGCTCGTTGAACAGAAGCGCAAGCAAAATGGGCGCAGGGAACGTCCATAAAAGGGTCTCGACGCCTAGAACGAGCGTGTTTTTAAAGACGCGCGCAAAATAGGGGTCTGCGATCACCTGCTGAAAATAGCGATACCATGGTTCTGCAATCGGGCTTTTGAAAAAGCCCAGCGCCGGTTTAAAACGCTGAAAGGCCATGATGATGCCGTACATGGGGATGTAACTGAATACCAGTGTCAGCACAAGGCCCGGCAAAATCATGGTATACAGCGTCCAGTTGCGCCGCAGATACGTGTTTTTCCGCCTCCCGGCAGGGCATACCCTACGCATTTCGCGTCTTAACATGCTTACTCATCTCCCTTTCGGCATTTACAGTATAGCGCAATTTTCGCGCTTTGTATTGATCGTGTTTTTCGTTCTTTGTGGTCAAAACCTGCTATCTGCGCGCAGAAAGAGAAAGAAAAAGCGCCTTCCGGATTTGGAAAGCGCGATGTCAGGGCCTTCGCTCCACGCAGGCTACCGCTCCGCGTATATGGCCTGGTATTCCGTCGGGCTCAAGCCATACCGCTCCCGGAATGCCTTGCTGAACGCATGCACCGATTTATAGTTGAGCTCCTCCGCGATGCCGGTTACCGATGTATCGGTGGTGCGCAAAAGCTCCACCGCCCGGTTAAACCGCTTTTCATCCACGTACTTATGCATGGTCATTCCAACCGTTTTGCTGAACAGATGGGCCAGGTAGGAGTAGCTGTATCCCATCGCCTTTGAGATGTGAGAAAGGTTGTCAATGTGCCGGTACTGCTCGTCTATATATCGCATTACCTGATAGACGATGGGGTTTCCCTGCGCCAAATCCGCCTGGGCAGGCGCATGCACGCGGCCCATGGCCAGCCGGGCTGTATGCAGCAATAGCTGGTGCAGGTAGCATTCGATCATCTGCGCCGTGTTGGGCTTGAGGTCCACCAGCTCCGTAAAAATCCCCTTGAAGCAGTTCTCTGCGAAGCATGTATCGTCGTGCAAAAGGCGGGCGCCGGAGGAGAGCAGCGCACTGATGCCCTGATTGCAGGGCGCGTTTTCCCGCCCCTGCACAAACGAAAAACCGATGTAATAAAAGCGGAACGGGTCCATCCTATCGGCCATGGAGCTGTGCGTATGCCCCTCCGCCTCCAGCAGCAGGTCGCCCCGCCCCATGGCGTACGCCCGCCCGTCCGCGCTGTGGCTCCCCTTGCCGGATACGACCAGCGTCAGCTCATGGCAGGCCTGACAGTGCTCTTCCACGTGGTAGCCGCTGCGCGTAAACAGATCGCCCACCTGATAGATCGTAATGTCGCTCAGCCGGTATGGCTGATCGGCAAACAGCTTGTCAAAGTGAAGCCGTTTGAATTCCAGCGAGGATGGCACCGCAGATTCATAAAACATGGCGCGATCATCTCCTCATCCTTCAATCGTTCAGGGCGCACTGCCAAAGGAAGCCTTGCGTCAGCTTAAAGCACGATATCCCCCGGCCTGTAACCTGCGGGCAGCGGCTCTTCGCTCAGAAACGTGAAGCCCTCGTCGCGCAGAACCGGCAGGAACGCCGCATAGGGAATGCGCGTAAACTCGCTGGCGTAATTGCTCGCGCCGAACCAACCGCCCTCATGGGCCCGCAGGTTCAAATCGCGGGCGAACTTGGTGTGGTTCGAGCAATCGTGAACCGCCAGATTCCAGCCCTCGTCGTCGGCTATTTTCATGCATTTGAGCGTCAGCTCCCGGCTCCAAATGGGGGAAATATAGCCCAGCCGTGTGGCGTACATGTTCTCCCCCGCATAGTTGCCGATGTTGTTTTCGTTTAGGTGCAGTTCCGCGCAGTTGATAAAGTCGATCCCCGTCGACAGAATCGCCTGCTTCTTTTCAAAGAACGCCTTGAAAAATTCCGGCGTCATCGGCGTCTCGATCCCTACATAGGGGATGTATTGCTTCGCGAGGCGCATGTTTTCGATCACGCCGTCCGCGCAGTTCGTCGCGCCCAGATTGAAGCGTATC
>JAEYAR010000141.1 GCA_023404715.1 Bacillota bacterium
TCGCCTGCATTGAAAGAATCAGCGACGCCGTAATCGGGATGATCAGGGCCATCGTCGAATTGAAACGCTTGGAGTAAATGACGTCGCGGCTCGTCAGCATATACGCAAAATACAGCAAAATCGCGAATGCAAACGCGAGGATCAACGTCAGGATCGTTCGCGACATCGACATCGTCGTCGTAAAATTTTGAATAAATAAGTCCTTTAGTATGTTCAGATAATCCATTATGCCGTTCATAGGTTCTCTCCAGTCCTCATATAATGAAGATTTTTTCGCCCCAAGGCATACTTGGAAAAGGCCGTGGGCGATAGATGATTTATCTGCAGCGCCAGCCGGATAAAGTCCGGCAAAAAGTCCGTATATTTAACCTCTAAGACACGCCCCGGCACAGGAAAAGACGGGCCTGTACAGCCGAAGGGATTGGAAAAATCGGCGCTGCACGCAATCTGAGAATCGAGTGTGATGCGCACATCCCCAGCCGCGTAAACAAACGGGATGCGCTGATAATCGATCGTTATGCACGGCCTATATCCACGCGCGCTGCGCGCCGCCAGAAAATCATCCAGCAGAGGTTGTCCCCCTTCGACGCTCAGCCCGCGCAGCAAAGCATCCATTTGCGTACGATCGATTGGGCAGCTTTCTTTGAGCGTCATGGCGTTTCGTTTGTGTTTCCTCTCCAGACAGATGTATTGCGGATTTCGATCGTAAAAACGAATGCGCCATTTGCATCGATCGCTCAATCCGCCCTCTACTTCGCGCAGATGCGTATCCCCCGCATCGTCGAAATAGATGCTGCGGATCTCGTATACGCCGCCTCTTGCGTTTTCATCCCTGCGCAAAAGCGCAGATAAGCGCGCCTCTAAAATCGCCGCGTCAACCGCCGTCAGGGCATATTTGATTTCATAGCGCCGCATCGGCGCATGCCGTCCTGTGCTCATGTTATCTTTCCTCATGCGCCCATACCGCGACGCCGTCTTTCACGCGCTTCTTAACGTGTATAAAGCAAAGAAAGCAGAAAATCAAGGGGGCAAGCCCTTGTTTGCCGCTTTTACAGGTTCAGGTCAATTTGTATAATAATAAAGTCCGAAAACCATAAGTTTCCGGACAAATTGCTGGTCGAGGTGACAGGATTTGAACCTGCGACCTTTTGGTCCCGAACCAAACGCGCTACCAAACTGCGCTACACCTCGACATGGAGCCAATGAAGGGACTCGAACCCTTGACCTGCGGTTTACGAAACCGCTGCTCTACCAACTGAGCTACATTGGCGCGCCCTCAGAGCGGCTTAACCGTTCGCCGGACAGATAGGGATTATACCAGATTACCCGGAGCCTGTCAACCGGATATTTCGCATTTTCCTCATTTTCTTCAATCATTTCTCTGATGATCCACCGCGAAGAATTCGGACAGAGAGGGCCTCCCATAAACGAAGTGCTTTTTATGCAGCGCCTACCGCCTGATAAAACGCATCGCGATAGGCATCCATATGTACCCAAACCGACGCGGCAAGCTCCCCGTCGCGCGCCATGCGCTCCAGCTCCCCGAGCGTGACCCATTTGACATCGCAGGTTTCCCCGGGCTGCAGCCGCACGTCGCACAGGTCGACGTCCTGATAAACGCAGTAATTATCCCCAAAGTAATAGCCGACCTTCGCCGTACCTAAAAAACGCATGTCGGCCGGACGCACCTCGATGCCCGTTTCCTCACGCAATTCGCGGATGACCGCCTGCTCGCTCGTCTCCCCCGCGAGCACATGCCCACCGGTGTTTTCCCATTTACCCGGCATGTACCGCTTCTCCGGGCTTCGCTTCGTCAAGAGGATCTTCCGCTCGCTGTTTACGATCCAAATCCCGACGGCGACGATGTACTCCCCCTCCGGCAGCGACGCTTTGCGTCTGACGGTCCGCCCCAGAGGCTTTCGATCGCCGTCATATAAATCCATAAGCTCCTGCGCATCCATCGTTGCCTTTTCTCTCCGTGTTTCGCTTTCATCCTCATGATTCTTCTTGCCCGTCGTCCCGAGGCCGCATCACGCGGCCTGTCGTAATCGCTCCCCGACCGTACTTGCCCCGTATATGATCCATCGTCTGCTCAAGGCGCAGTTGCTTTTCCCGCGACGCTTTGCCATCGTCTTCAAAAAAGCTGATCTGTTCATTTTCCTGCCCCTGGCGAACAATTTGTTCGCCCGTGATCGTCAGCGTACGAATCGCGCTGTAGGCGTGGCGGTTATCCATCAGCAATGCGAACGCAGCGCGCGCGATCTCCCTCGCCACACAGGTAGGCGCCGTCAGCTTTTTTTGCCGCGAGAGGTTCTTAAAATTGGGGTCCTTGACTTGCACCTGCACCACGCGGCACTCGGCCGCCTGTCTGCGCAGCCGGGTGGCTACGCTGTCGGAGAGCAGCGCGACCGCCCAACGGATGTCCTCCGCCTCCGACAGGTCGTGAGAAAACGTCATCCCATTTCCGATGCTCTTGACCTCGTGTTCCCCGTAGTAGGAGGCTACAGGGCTGCTTTCCAAGCCGTTGGCATAATCGTAGAGCATCTCGCCCGCCTTGCCCATGCGCGAGGCGAGCAGCCCCCGGTCGCAGCGGGCGAGATCGCCGATGGTCCGAATGCGTAGCCCGTCGAGCGTCCGCTCCGCGACGCGGCCAACGTAGAGCAGCGCCGTGACCGGAAGCGGCCAGACGATTTCCTGATAGTTTTCATGCGTAATTACCGTCGTCGCATCGGGCTTTTTATAATCGCTCCCCAATTTGGCAAAGATCTTATTAAACGAAACGCCGACTGATATCGTCAGGTTGAGCTCGCGCCTAAGCGTCTGGCGCAGGGCGTCGGCAATCTGTCTGCCGTCGCCAAAAAGATGAAGGCTACCTGTTACATCGAGCCAGGATTCGTCGATGCCGAAGGGCTCAATGAGGTCGGTATAGCGTTCGTAGATCGCGTTCACCTTCCGTGAATAATCCTCGTAAACGTCATGACGCGGAGGAACGAGCACGAGGCCCGGGCATATGCGCTGCGCGCTGGCTACGGTCTGCGCCGTCACGACGCCGGCGCGTTTGGCCAGCTCGTTCTTCGCCAGAATGATGCCGTGGCGCGCCTTGGGATCGCCCGCGACGGCCATAGGGACATCGCGCAGCGACGGATCGCGGATGCACTCGACCGATGCGTAAAAGCCGTTGAGGTCGCAGTGCAAAATCGTTCTATCCATAGGACCCCCCTTTCCCCGCCGCTTCGGCGCCGTATTATTGATGATATAGATTCGCTGAAAAGGGATATTTTCCTGCAAAATACGAATATCAATTCGCATAATTCCGTGCCCAATTTATTAAAAATATTTCATGCAATTTCTCTATAATCCTGTTGACAACCGCCCCTAAACTTGTTATGATCTAACTAAAGTATAGATTTTGTGTCGTGCACAAAACAAAATAGCCGGAATCATTTAAAGCCTGTTTAGCTTCTCATGATTCCGACTCTGCCTATGCCACAAAACGTATACATTTGTGCCAAAATCACCACAAATCCAATGCAGAAAGAAGGTCGTACCCGCAATGATCGCCCGCAAAGCCGCCAAAGCCCCGAGGACGCGCATCCAAAAGACGTTATGGGAAACCCTAGAACCCTACGTCTTTCTTGCCCCAGCGCTGCTCGTCTTCATCCTCTTTTTGTATTATCCGTTTGCACGTACCGTATACCTGAGCACATTCCTCACGGATAAGTACGGCATGGCCAAGGTTTTTGTTGGCTTACGCAACTATGCGAGCATCTTTCAGGACCCTTCTTTTTGGCGCTCGCTCTCGGTTACCTTTCAGTTCGTGCTGATGGTCGCTTTCGGCGGCCTGCTCATCGGCCTTTGCACCAGCCTGCTGACGGCGAATAAATACCGCGGCGTTACATTCTGCTCCGCGTCCTACGCGATGCCTGTCGCCATCGCTTCCGCGGCGGCGTCCATGGCCTTTCGGATGATCCTGCACCCGACCAACGGCCTGCTCAACATCCTGTTCGGCACCCAAATCAACTGGACGGGCGACCCGAAATGGGCGCTGCCGGTCATCGCGTTTCTGACCGTCTGGCTCGCCTCCGGCATCAACTTTATCTTCATCAGCGCACGCCTGCGCAACATTTCGCAGGAGCTGTATGAAAGCGCCTCGATCGACGGCGCGGGCTACTGGAAAAAATTCTTCCACGTAACCCTACCCGGCCTGTCGCCGACGTTGTTCTTTCAAATCATTATCAACATCATCCACGCCTTTCAATCCTTCAGCCAGGTCAAGATTCTGACCGAGGGCGGCCCGGGCGATTCGACGAACGTCATCGTCTATGCGATCTATCGCGACGCGTTCTTCAATTACCGCTTTGGAACAGCCGCGGCGCGCTCCGTCGTGCTCTTCTTCATCATCCTCCTCATCACGTTGATTCAATTCAGCATGGAGAAAAGGAGCGTGAACTACTGATGGCTGTCTTAAACCGCAAGCAAAAGGCTTATGCGGTCAGCGCCGGGCGTTGGCTGCTCAACCTGCCGCTTCTCATCGTCATTCTACTGCCGCTCATCTATACGCTTTCTATCAGCCTCATGCCGCCGGGCGACATCTACTCCAACCGCCTAATCCCCACGAGCATCAACTTCCAAAATTTTTACGACGCGCTGTTTAAGCACCCGATTCCGCGCTTCGTGCTCAACTCCTTCATCGTCTCCACAGCCGTCATGCTCGGTCAGATGGTCACCTGCTCGATGGCGGCATTCTCCTTCTCCTTCCTGCAGTTCAGGGGCCGTAACGCCTTGTTCGTGCTGGTGCTGGCGACGATGATGGTGCCGGCGGAGGCTACGATCATCGCAAACTTCCTCTCTATCAGCCGCTGGGGGTGGAACGATTCCTACTACGCGTTGATCGTCCCCTATCTCACCAGCGCCATGGGCATCTTCCTGCTGCGGCAGAATTACCTGACGTTCGCCAAGGAACTACACGAAGCCGCCAAACTGGATGGCTGTACAAACTTCCGTTTTATGCGTTCCATCGTGGTGCCGCTCTCCCGGCCTGCGCTGGGCGCGCTGGGCGCATACACGTTCCTGAATACCTGGAATATGTACATGTGGCCGCTGCTCGTGACCAACTCCACCCAATACCGCACGGTACAGATCGGCATCAGCATGCTCTACGACATCGACGCGCAGGCTCTGGGCCTGATGATGGCGGGCGTCGTCATCGTCACGGTGCCCTCGCTCTCCATCTTCATCTTCATGCAAAAGCAGCTCATCAACGGACTGATGGCAGGGGCCGTCAAGGGCTGATCGGTAAATGCATAAAGCATTTGCGATAGAACGAAACCCCAATTATGAAAGGAGACTCACCATGAAAAAGTTGCTCTCGCTCGCACTGTGCCTCCTGATGACGCTCGCTCTGCTCGTCCCGGCAGCGCTCGCGGAGGATCCTGTCAAGATCACGTTCTGGCATTCAATGGGCGGCGTCAACGGCGAAGCCATCACGAAGATGGTGGACGACTTCAACAAGGCCTATGAGGGCAAAATTCAGGTCGAAGTGCAGTATCAGGGCTCTTACGACGACGCGATCAACAAGCTAAAGAGCGCCAGCATGGGCAACATGGGCGCGGACGTCGTGCAGATTTACGACATCGGCACGCGCTTCATGATCGACAGCGGATGGGTCGTCCCCATGCAGGAGCTGATCGACGCGGATCAATACGACATCTCGCAGATCGAGCCCAACATCGCGGCCTATTACACGATCGACGGCAAGCTCTACTCCATGCCTTTTAACTCGTCTACGCCGATCATGTATATCAACAAGGACGCCTTCCGCGAGGCGGGGCTGGATCCCGACAATCCCCCGAAGAACTACGATGAAATCATCGCCGCCTGCGAAAAGCTCGTCAAGAAGGACGATGCCGGCAAGGTCACCCAGTACGGCATCGGCATGGGCAACTACGGCTGGTTCTTCGAGCAATGGGTCGGCAAGATGGGCAAACAATACGTCGACAACGGCAACGGCCGCGAAGCTGCCGCCACCAAGGTAGCCTTCGATGAAAACGGCGCGGCGCTGGACATCCTCTCCCTGTGGAAGAAGATGATCGACGGCGGCTACATCACGTATCTGGGCCGCGGCAACGACGACGCGAAGTCCGCCTTCATCACGGGCAACGTCGCCATGCTCCTCGAATCGACCGCAGCGCTCAAATCCCTACTGCTCAACGTGGACAATCGATTTGAAATCGGTACCGCTTACTTCCCCTCCATCAATGCGGACGACGTCGGCGGCGTCTCCATCGGCGGCGGCTCCCTGTGGGCGCTGGAGAACAACGACGAGGTGCGCCGGGCAGCGAGCTGGGAGTTCATCAAGTTCATGATCTCGCCGGATCAGCAGGCATACTGGAACGCCCAGACAGGTTATTTCCCGATCACGGTCGCCACGCACGACCTGGACGCCTTCAAGGAGAACGTCGCGCAGTATCCGCAGTTCATGACCGCCATCGACCAGCTGCACGACACCAAGCCTGAATACGCCGGCTCGTTGCTGAGCGTCTTCCCGGAAGCGCGCGCCAAGGTCGAAGAGATCACCGAGCGCGTCATCATGGGCGAGCTCGAGCCTGAAAAGGCCGTCGAACAGCTAGCGCGGCAGATTAACGAGGCGATTGAGATCTACAACCTGACGAACATGTAACCCTTCTACGCATATATGCGGCTTCTTTTCAAGTCAGGGCGCGCCCTTTTGGACGCGCCCTGCGCTATGCAAAGCGGGCCCATCTGTGGTAACATCCGGTCTTTGACAGATACTTTATCGGTTTTTTAGCGTTCTGGGCTGCCGCCGTTTGCGGCAGTTTTTCTGTTTATCCTTCTTTTATAGACACGCGCCCGCACGCGCTGTATAATGAAACCATGTGCACAGCGTGCATAACGGCAGAAAGGGGCTTGCCTTATGGGACGAAAATTTCAGCTTTGCGGCGCGAGCGTGATTGTATATCAGGGGAATAAAGTGCTTCTTCAGCAGCGGCGTGACAACCAATGTTGGGGATATCACGGCGGCGGGGTAGAGATGGGCGAAAATGTCGAAGCCGCCGCCAAACGCGAATTGCTCGAGGAAACCGGTCTGACTGCGAACAGTCTGCAGCTATACGGCGTCTTTTCCGGCCCTGAACAATATCACGTGTATTCCGATGGAAATGAAGCGTATATCATAGACATCGTGTATCTTTGCGACGATTACACCGGAACGCCGCGGGCACAAGCCTCCGAGCTGTTGGATCTTCGGTGGTTTGACATGGATTCCCTACCAGATAAGCTGAGCCCGCCTGTCCGTACGGCGCTCACCCGCTTTTGCAGGGAACATCTGCAGGCTGGAAAGACGAAGGAGGAGACCTCTTGAAATTATATCTCGTTCGCCACGGCGAGACGGACTGGAACGTCCATCGTAAAATACAGGGAAGCACGGATACCGAACTGAACGAAACCGGCGTCGCGCAGGCAAAAGCCCTCGCAAATGTACTCGCGGACGCGGATCTATCCCTCGCCCGCGTCTATTCAAGCCGTCAAAAGCGCGCCCTGATGACGGCGCAGATCGCCGCGCAGCGCCTCGACCTGCCGGTCGTCCTTCTGGACGGTTTGGAAGAAATCTGTTTCGGATTGTGGGAGGGGCTCACATGGCAGGAAGTGCCGATGCGGTTCCCTGTCGAGCACGCGACCTGGCTTGCAAGCAGGCGTTACGCCTATCCCCCGCAGGGCGAATCCTACCAGGACGTATTGGAGCGCTTCCTCGCCGCGCTAAGACTTATCGCCAGCCAAAACACGCAGGACGTGCTTATCGTCACCCATAGCGCGAACATCATGGTTTTGTTATCCGCGCTGCAAAACAAGCCCTTTGAGCAGATGGTGGAAAACTTCAAAATTCCCAACGCGCAGGCCATCGCAATCGATGCGCTGCAGCTCTCCACGCTGTAAGCCAGCGCAGGCAGCAAACAAGATAACGGAGGAGATGTGACGAAGGATGGTAACTAAGGACTGGCTCCGCCGCTACTGGCAGGCGGTCGCTGCACAGGACGCGCGGGCCATGCGCGCATATTTTTACCCGCAAGCTGAAATATACTGGCATAACACGAACGAGCGCTTCACGCTGGATGGCTTCCTGCGCGCCAACTGCGAATACCCCGGCGCGTGGAATGGCGAGATGGAGCGCGCGGAGATCCAAGAGGAGTGCGCCGTCACCGTCGCCCACGTTTGGATGGCGGATGGGGGCCCTTCCTTCCACGTCGTATCCTTCTTTGCGCTTCAGGAGGGCAAAATCAGCCGCATCGACGAATATTGGGGGGACGACGGGTCCGCGCCGCAGTGGCGGCAGGATTTAAGGCTCGGCGCGCCCATCCGCTAAGGCGCGGCGATTTGATAATACGCAACAGCTCTATATAGGAGGAACTCCCATGCGCAGAAAAGACAGGGAAATCACGGACGCCGCGCGCATCGACGCGATCATCCGCAGGTGTGACTGCTGCCGGATCGGTCTCGTGGACGCGGGCCGGGCGTACATCGTGCCGCTGAGCTTCGGCTACAGGCGCGAGGACGGCCACGCCGTCTTCTACTTCCATAGCGCGCGAGAGGGGCGCAAGGTAGACCTGATCCGTCAAAGCGGCGCAGTCAGCTTCGAGCTGGATACGGATCACCGGCTGCATCCTCACGCGCTGGCCTGCGCGCACTCGCTTCATTTCCAAAGCGTGATGGGAACGGGCGTAATCTCCTTCGTGGAGGAGCCAGGGGCCAAACAGGCCGCGCTTCAAATCATCATGGCGCAGTTGACGGGGCGAGACGGCTGGACGTTTGATGAGGGCGCTGTAAGCGCCACGGCGATCCTCCGTCTAGTCGCAGACGAAATGACCTGCAAGGAGCACGAATAGCGCGCTTGGGGCGCGAGACAAAGGGGGCATTTCCATGACGGGCACGCAATACGTCAAGGCATACGATTCGCCGATCGGCAGCATCACGATCGCCAGCGACGGCGAGCGCATCACCGGGCTTTGGTTTGAAGGGCAGAAGTACTATGCCGCCACGCTGCAAAATCCCGTAACCGACGCCGCCCTGCCTGTGTTTGACAGGGCGGCCGTGTGGCTGCGCCGCTATTTTGGCGGTGAAAAACCCGAGATGGACCTGCCGCTAGAGCCCGAGGGAAGCGCTTTCCGGCAAGCGGTTTGGCATATCCTCCTTCGTATCCCTTACGGCGAGGCCCTGACCTATGGCGCGATCGCCAAGGAACTCGCCAGGTCGACCGGCAAAAACGTCTCCGCACAGGCCGTCGGCGGCGCGGTCGGCCATAACCCGATCAGTATCCTCATCCCCTGCCATCGCGTGGTCGGTGCGGACGGCAGCCTCACGGGCTATGCCGGCGGCATCGACAAGAAGATACGGCTGCTGCAGTTGGAGGGCGCTGAGACGGCGCGCTTATATGTCCCCCGCAGAGGGACGGCGCTATAATCCCAAACGGATCGGAGGCGAAGAGATTGCCGCGTTCTACCGCTTACAAAAAGACGTACAAGCCCTTTATCCTATGGCTCCTGCTCTTCATCGGGCTTTCCTTCAGTAGCATCCCGATCGCACAGAGCCTGTTTCATCTCGATGCCGCGGCGACCACGCGCGTGAGCCTGCTGAACACGCTGCTCCCGTTAGTGCTTCTTTTTGTCATCATTCTGCGCGGCGAGTACGTCTATTGGATCAACGGCGGCCCCAGCTTTGAGGCCGCGCGGGAGGCCGGCAGCGAGGCGCGGCGCGCCTATGCCAGGGCGCATCTTCGCCTTTTTGCCGGTGCTGCCGGCGCGGGCGCGCTGTGCATCGCCGTATTCGCTTTCCTTCGCCTAAGCATCTGGCTGGATATCGCGGCCGTCTGCGCAGCCCTCGTCGCCGCGGCGCTCTTATCGCTGCGCATCAAGTTCGAGGGGTAGACTGGGTTGGGATGAGCCAGCCATTCAAGATTCGGAGGGAATTTCCTTTATCGCCGGTTTTCAGTCACACGCGCATCGATCGCGGTAATGGGCATACCTCCGGTTCCATCGAAGCATAGATCTCGCGATGCAGCCGCCATTCCCTTTGGGTGAGGCGGCTGCATCGTTTGTCCGCCAGCATTCTCTCGTGAAGCATCCTTTGAAACAACATTGCCTTAACGTCTTGCGCCCTCGCATCCCTGTACAGGTTCTGCATCTCACATGGGTCCGCCTGCAGGTCGTATAGTTCCCCATCCTCTGTCTCCGGGCAGTACATCAGCTTGTGCCGCTGGGTTCGGATCGCCATGGAGGCCATGCCGTACCAGGTCATGACGCAATCACGCGCGTTCGCGCCCGTTTCAATACAGGGCCGAAGCGTATATCCCGGCAGTGCCACGTCCGCGTCGATCCCAAGCCAATCCATCAGCGTCGGATAAAAATCGACGGCGCAGGCCAGGTTGGACACATGCTTGCCCGCATAGAGGCTGCCAGGGAGCTTGAGCATAAACGGGATGCGGCTTTCCTGTTCATAGCAGGTTGCGTTCTTGTTGAACAGATAGTGGTCGCCCAGCATTTCACCGTGGTCGGATGTAAAAACGATGAGCGTATCGTCCCACAGGCTCAGGGACCGCAGTTGATCCAAAAGGACGCCCACGCAGTCGTCCACCATCTTGACGGCGCCGAAGTAAGCGGCAATTCCCTTGCGGATCGATTCATCGTCGTCGATGCAGTTGCCGAACATCCTTCTAAAATGCGATATACGCTCGCGGTAGTTTTCCGACTTTTCCTCGTATTCGCTAAGGGCGCGCGCCGAGGGCAGCGGTACATCCTCTGGCTTGCAGTAGGATAGATACCGCTTGGGCAAGACGTAGGGCTCATGCGGCGCGTGAAAGCCGACAAACAATGCGAATGGCTCCCCTGACAACCGTTTCAGCGCATCGCAGGCCCTGCGCGTCGTATGTAGGTCGTAATACGTCGCATCCGAGGCCGGCGTCTCTTGGGGATGAAAATGATCCCACCCGTCCTCGTCCCCAAAGCTGTCCGCCAGGGGTACCTGGATATGGTAACTTCCCGCATGCACCATATGCGTCTTGCCGACCGACACGCAGCAATATCCAGCCTCGCGCAGCGCCTGCATCCAGCTCTTGTTGTTGGGAGAGAGCGATTCGTCCGACGTATAGAAGCGCGCGTTGGCGCAGCACTCGAAATTCCACGCGTTTTTGCCCGTTAGAAAGCTGGCGCGCGAAGGAGCGCACGGCATGGAGGACGCGTAAAAACGGTCAAACGAGACCGACTCGCGCATCAGTCCCTCAAGGTTCGGGTAATCCGCACAGGGATGCCGGTTCGGGCCGATCGTATCGGCCCGCTGCTGGTCGGACATGATAAAGAGTATATTGGGTCTCTTTTCCATAGATATCCTCCTCGTTCATTCCTTGATGCCGGAAAGCTTGATCCCTTCGACGAGAAATCGTTGGCAGACGCAAAAAAGGATCAGCGTCGGTATCGTAGAGGCACAAAGCGATGCAAAGATCAGCGCCCAGTTCGACGTGTACTCCTCAAAATAGCTGGCGACATGCATCTGCAGCACGCGCAGTTCCTTGCTTTGAACAGCGATGACGGGCCAGGTGTAGTTGTTCCAGCTGGTCAAAAAAATGGTCGTCGCGAGCGTAAAAAGCACGGGCTTGGACAGCGGGAGGATAATCCGCGCATAGGCGCACAGATAACCACAGCCGTCCATCTTGGCAGATTCCAGCAGATCCCCCGGGATGCCTCGCATAAACTGCCGCATCAAAAATACGCCGTAGGCGCGGGGCAGGCCGGGCAGGATGAGCGCCCATAGCGTATCCATCATGCCCATCTGCTTGACGACGAGGAAAAGCGGCAGCATCAAAAGCGCGAACGGCACCATCATCGTGCTGATGATCAAGAGCAGCAGCGTCTTTCGCCCGGGAAAGCTCAGCTTCGCCAGCGCAAAGCCTGCCATGGAGGCGAACAGCAGCGCAAAGACCGTGATGGTGGAAGAGGTAAAGAGCGTGTTGCCGAACGCCGTCAAAAACAGCCGGTCCTGCGCGATGGTTCGATACCCCTCCAGGGTAAGCGTAGCCGGCGATGGCAGCAGGGTAAAACGAAAGATGTCCGTTCCGCCGCGAAAGGAGCTGACGACCATCAGGTAAAAAGGAATCATCATGAGGATGACAAAAACGATGGATGCGGTGTGCACGAAAGCCTTCGTGCCAAGGCGTTGTTTCATATAGTCCTCCTCCAGTCAGTCTATGCTCAGTCTTCCATGCGCGAGAGCTTTAATTGGATCAGCGTCAGCACCAGAATGATCAGGAAAAGGATAAACGCCGCTGCAGACGCCTTGCCCATGCGCTGAAGCCAAAATGCCGTATCGTAAATATATTTGACGACCACGTAGGTCGATTGCGCCGGCCCGCCATGCGTGATCACTTGAATGGGCTCAAACAGCTGCAGCGCACCGATGGTAGAAACCACAAAGACGAAGAGCGACGTATCCTTGATACCCGGCAGCGTAATGTATACGAACTTCGTCATCGCGCCTGCGCCGTCTATCGACGCGGCCTCGTACTGCGAGCGCGGGATATCCTTAAGCGCCGCCAGAAAGAGGATCATGTAATACCCGCACGAGATCCATAAGGACATGACCATCACGCAGTAGAGCGCCTGTGAACGGCTGGCTAAAAAGAGCTGGCGCGGCAGCCCGACCGCGCGCAACGCTTGGTTTAGCAGCCCCTTTTGATTATGAAAGATAAACGCCCATACGATGCCGGCGACGATTAACGATACGGCGTGCGGGGCGAAGATGAAGCTGCGGTAGAACTGGCCCGCGCGCCCCAGCACGGCGTTGTTGAGCAAGGCCAACGCAAGGCTGACGGCGACCAGCAGCGCCACGTAGCCGACGGTATAGACGGCTGTGATCCGGACGGAAGCCCAAAATGCAGCCTCCCGTAGCAGCGTCTCATAGTTGCCCAGGCCGATAAAATTCTTGATTTGGGCATAGCCGTTCCAATCCGTAAAGCTCAGCCGGAATGCATAGATCATCGGCACAAACACGAACAGCAGCAAGAGCAAAAGCTCCGGCGCCAGGAATGCGTAGGCCGCCGCCGTTTCGCGCGCCCGATCCCGGCGTATGGATTTCAATTTGCGCATAGGCGCTCCTTTCTACCAAGCGCGCGGGCCATGAGGCCCGCGCGCCGCCTTTTTATGTACGATAGAGCGCCAAAGCTCTACCGTTCCTGAAATGCGAAGGATTGCCGGCGCAGGCCGTCGCGCGGCCCCTTGTAGCCCGCCAGGAATAGATCCATCTTCTCGCTCTGCTCCCTGGCGATCGTCTCTACGGGCGTCTCCGTCTCGTAAAGGGTGCGGTCGATCATGTCGATGAGGATCTTATTGAATTCGCTCGGCGCGACGTAGGCCATACGCACGCCGTTCAAGTGCTCTTCGTCGTCCATGATCGCGCTGTATAGCGGGTTGCCGCTAAACATGGCCTGCATCTGCGGGTCCTGCAATACCGAGCGTCGGCACGGCATGTTGCCGGATGTCTTCACGAGGGATATCACGGTGGAATTGTCCTCATTGGCAATCCAATTGGCCACCTCCGCCGCCACCTCCGGATGCTTGCTCTGGGCGGAAACGCCGAGCGCCCAGCCCCCGCCAAACGTCATGAAGTCAGCGCCCGCCGGCATCGGGTAACGGGCCACGCCCAGATCCCCGATCCGCTCCGGATAGTTCTCCGCCAGGGTACGGCATTGCCCGAACGGCGCCAGCTGGAATACCGTCTCCCCGTCGCCGAGTATGCCGATGTCGTTGCCGCTGCGCGTGGGCATCGGGTCCATCGCACCCGATTCCATCAAGTCCCGGATGTGTTGCAGGCCCCGGGCGACCTCCGGCGTATCGAGGGCCGACGCCGACAAGTCCTCGCTGACCGCATCCCCTCCCTCGCCCCAGATGAACGGCATGTACGTCATGATCATGTGGTCGTTTGGATCTACAAACGCCGTGAAGCCATAACGGTCATCCGAATGCACGGCCTTCACCGCCCCGACGAGCTCCGCCGGCGTCTTGGGCAAAGCCACTCCCAGTTCCGTCAACACGGCCTGGTCGTAGTAGAGCGCCTCCAGCCCGCGGTGCAGCATAAACGTGTACTGGTGCCCGTCAAATGTCGAGACGCCCTCCACGATGCCGTCGTAGTAGTCCGCGCGCAGTTCGTCCGTATAGAAGCGGTCCAACTGCTGTAGGTAGCCCGCCTCTACGAGCGTGAGCGTCATCTCCACGGTCAGCAGCTGGATGTCGGGGGCCGTCCCCGACGCATAGCGCACCTGCAGCGGCGCCCCCTGCAAATCGCCGAAGCTCATCGCTTCGTGCTTGATGACGACATTCGTTCCCGGATGCGCCTCCCGGTACAGGTCGCTCAGGGATTCAAAAAACGTCGCTGATTCGCCCGATAGCGCGCTGGTCATGATCGTGATCTCAATGGGCTCCCCTTCCCCCGTCGCCGGCAGCGCCACAGCGCAGCATAACGCCATCAGCAGCATTAGCAAGCCCGTCCGTCTGCAACTCCTCATCATCGTTTACGCCTCCTCGTTTTCGTTTGATTTGCTGGCCTTTACCTGCATTATAAATTCACATCGCACAGTCTTCAACCCGCCATTTAACAGATTTAGTGTACTTTCTACAGTTTTCATTAACCCAAACGTATAATTTCCAGTTGTCATCCATACACACTTCGGTATAATAGATGTAGAAACAGGCTGGTGGGTGCGCACCGCCCAGGATGGGGATAGGAGGTTTTATTCATGTTTTCCATCTTTCGCGACATGCCGATTCGCCGCAAATTTATCGTATTTTACATCCTTTTTATCATCCTGCCCGTTATCGCAGGGGCCTCTTTCCTCTACTGTAGCGCCAGCGACCGCATGCTGCGCCAGGAGTATCAAAACCGCTTAAGCCTGCTCGGAGCCGTCAGCGCCGATATCGACTCGCAGCTCAAATCCCTGCACGCCAATGTCATCAGCCTGTACGACTACACCGATTTATTTCATGACGCCGCCTCCTACCAAACCAAGCGCCGTGCCTTGATCGCCTATTTTGAACGAGCGTCCAGGTTTTCCGCGCTGCATTACGTCGAAGCTGTCGACGATACCGCCTATGTGTTTTATCGAGACGACCTGCCGCAGACGCTCAGCGACATCCCGAACGAGTGGATCGAGCAAGTCAAGGCAGCCGACGGGCGTGCCGTATGGCTTTGCCATACGGCGGAAGGGATGGAGCCACAGATTCTCTGCGCCGCGATGATCAAAAACATCCTCAAGCTGCACGAACCGGTCGGATACGTCTTTTGCCTCGTCGAGCCGGGCGAACTGAACCGCCTTTTCGACATGTTGCGCCTGAGCGATCAATATGAGACCGATGTCTTTTTGCCCACGGGACAGCAGGTTTGGTCTTATCGGCAGGCCTGGTCCGTCTCCGATGCAAGTGCCTCAGGCAAATCCGAGCCGGACGTATCCGCGCCCGATCGGGATTTGAGCGCATTTTCCGGCGCGCGGGGATATGTGCTTTCGAAGGACGTGAACGGTAGAGACATTTACAGCGTATACGTCCGCTCCTCGCAGACCGACTGGGTTTATGTCTGCCGTTCCCTGCTCTCGGATATTCAAATGCTCAACCAATCTTTTTCGCTCTACGCCATCCTCCTCTGTTCCGTTTTGCTCATCTCTCTGCTGCTGGGCATGCGCTTCATCTACGGGACTATCATCAAGCCGCTGCGTCTGCTCGTCCTCTCGCTCAATACTGCGGACCCGATGCGGCTGCGCAAGATTGCGAACGAATCGCACGATGAGATCGGCGAGCTTTACCGCAGCTACAACGCCCAGATCGACCGCATTCAGCAGTTGATGCACGACGTCGACGACGCCCATCGGCGGGAGCTCAAGCAGGAGCTCAACGCCCTGCAGGCGCAGATCAATCCGCACTTTCTCTATAATTCGCTGGACTCCATCGCCTGGATGGCGCGTGCGCAGGGCGTGCCTGAAATAGCCCGTCAGCTGGCATCGCTCTCCCGTACGCTGCATTATTCGATTTCTCCGCACAAGCGATATGCGAGCTTTTACGAAGAGCTGCGCTGGGTGCAAAAGTATATCGATCTGCAGCGCCTGCGCTTCCCCGGCCTTTTCGAGGCCCGCTATCTGCTGGACGAGCGGGTATACCCTTACGGGACCTTTCGCCTCATCCTGCAGCCCTTCGTTGAAAACAGCATTCATCACGGTTTTTACGGCATGCAAAGCGGCGGCGTCATCACCATTCGAGCCGCTTTAAAGGAAGGATTTATTCTGCTTGTGGTCGAGGACAACGGTAGCGGTATATCCGCCGCACGGCTGCAAACGCTCGAGGGACATATGCAGGACGGCATCGGCATTTTTAACGTCCATCGTAGGCTGCGCCTGCGTTTCGGCGGGCGCTTCGGCGTCGCCGTGCGCTCGCCTGAATGCGGCGGCGTACGGGTCGAAATGCGCTTACCGGCCGTGACGCCGGATGCGCTGCAGCGCGAAGAGAACGGCGCTCAGGAGGATGCGCATGCGTAACATCGTATTGGTCGACGATGAAAGGCCCGTACACGACGGCCTTGGCCGCCTCGTCTCCTCTACCTGCCCGGGATGGCAAGTCACGCAAGGCTACTACAGCGCCCAGGCTTTATTGGACGCCCTGGAGAGCGGCGAAGCGCAGCCCGATCTCATCATATCGGATATCTGCATGCCGCAGATGGATGGGCTGGGTTTGCTCAGCGCGCTTCGCAGCCGGGGCTTCTCGACCGAGGTCATCCTGCTCAGCGGCTACAGCGAGTTCTCCTACGCTCAACAGGGGATCCGTTACGGCGTAGCCGCCTATCTGCTCAAGCCTGTCGACGAGGAGGAGCTTTTCGACGCGCTATCCCAGGTAGAGGCGCGGCTCATCGCCAAGGGCTCCCCCGCCTCCCAGGAACTGGACGACGCGGGACAAAACGCCAGGATCTGCAAGGCCTTGCGCTTTATCCATTCGCATTACGCGCAGGATCTACCGTTGGCGCTGGTCTCCGAGCAGGCGGGGCTGAACCCCAATTATTTTAGCAATCTGTTTAAAAAAACCTGCGGTCAGACGTTTTCGGAGTATCTGACGGCATACCGGCTTGAACGCGCCGCGGATCTGCTACGCAATACGGATCTCAAAGTCTATGAAATCTCCAATCAATGCGGCTTTCGCGAGGCGAAATACTTTTTCAGGCTTTTCAAGAAAAATATAGGCATGTCTCCACAGCAATACCGGCGCAAGCGACCGGCAGGCCGCAGCGCAGCCAGGGATGAGGCTCCGTAGCCCGCGCGCCTTACAGGGCTTATCCGCGACTTGCTGGGCAACTGGGGAAAGGCGAACCTGTTTACCCGTCAGCGGCGCTTCGGGAAGACGCTGAACATGAGCATGCTCAAGAGCTTCTTTGAGATCGGTGCGGACAGAACGCTGTTCGATGGTCTGGCGATCAGCGAGGAAACGGCGCTTTGCGATGCGTACATGGGCAAGTTCCCGGTGATATTCATTTCGCTCAAGGGTGTGGATGGGCTGACGTTTGAACAGGCGTATGGGCGGCTGCGCATTCTTATACGGGAAGAGGCTTTACGCTTAAGCTGTCTCAAGGAAAGCGAGCGGATTGATGGGAATGAAAAAATTTCACTTTTGCGAATTATCAATGAGCAGGATACATTGCCCGATATCACGAACAGCCTGAAAATGCTCTCTTCTCTTCTAGAAAGGCACTATGGCCAAAAGGTCATTCTGCTGATCGACGAATACGACGTGCCGTTGGATAAAGCGTTTGCGCACGGCTACTACGATGAGATGGTCTCGCTGCTCCGCGGCCTGTTCGGCCAGGCGCTCAAGACGAATGATTCCCTGTATTTCGCCGTGCTGACGGGCTGCCTGCGCATCTCCAAGGAAAGCATCTTTACGGGATTGAACAATTTAAAGGTGCTTTCCATCCTGGATCCCCGGTTTGACGAAGCGTTTGGCTTTACAGACGACGAGGTGCGCCGGCTTCTACGGGATTTTGGCTTATCGGCTCAATATGAGGCGACGAAGGAATGGTACGACGTTTTGGGGATGCGGACATCTACTGCCCGTGGGATGTGATCAATCATGTGGATCTGCTGTGCAGCAAGCCGGACGCCAGACCGCAGCCCTACTGGATCAACACCAGCGGAAATGACCTGGTGAAAAGGTTTGTGAACAAGGCGGACAGGACGACGCAACATGAGATTGAACGCCTGATTGCCGGAGAATCCATTGAAAAAGCCGTGCATACGGAACTGACCTATAACGAGCTCGATCGAAGCATCGACAACCTCTGGAGCGTGCTCTTCACGACGGGCTATCTGACCCAAGACGGCGAAACGGAGGAGGGAAGATATAAGCTAAAAACCCCCAACCGCGAGGTGCGGGAGGTCTTTATCCTTCAAATTCAGGAATGGTTCAAGGAAAAGGACGAAAAGCCCATGCAGGCGTTCTGTCAGGCGTTTGTGGACGGGGATGCGGATGAAATCCGCAAGCGCCTGACGGTGATCCTGGGCAAGATGATCAGCATCTTGGATGCAAAAGCGCGGGAGGAACAGAAGGAAAACTTTTATCACGGCCTGCTGCTGGGATTGCTCCGAAGCGAGCCGAGCTGGCTGAACCTATCCAACGCGGAATCAGGCGAGGGCTATAGCGATATCCTGATCGAACCGGAGGACCCGGATATGGGAATCGTCATCGAGGTGAAGTACGCGGCCAGCATCGCGGGCCTGAACGAGGCGTGCGAAAGGGCGATGAAGCAGATCAAAGCGCGGCGGTACGACGAGCGGCTGCGAAACGACGGCAGAGAGCACATCATCGCTTACGGCGTCGCTTTTTCCAAAAAGCGGTGCAGCGTCCTATGCGAGAAGCTGTAGAAGTTTTTAAGCGTTAGCTTTAGCGCGGTTAAAGCTTCGACGCATATGTAGGGGCGACCATGGGGCGCCCGCCCGTAGACTGCGCGCCCTAAACCCGAAGAGGTTCCCTGGCTTGGGGCCCTTCCCCCGGGGTTGACAACGCGTTGATCCTCTGGTATACTGGCCTCACTTCATGTGACTGACGGATTCACGCGGGCGACCGCGGGGGAGCATGAAGGATCATGCCGACCGTCTGGGCAATCCCGCTATGGGGTTGCCTTTTTCTTTTGCATGCGCAATCCCGCAGGCACTTGATCTCATCAGCATATTTACGAGGTGATCACATGAACCATCCGTCTTACGAAGGCTTTACCCCCGGCGCCTGGCAGGAGCGCATCGACGTGCGCGATTTTATTCAGAAGAACTACGCGCCCTATACGGGCGACGAATCCTTTCTCTGCGGCCCCACCGCGCGCACAACGCGCCTAATGGGCCGCCTGCATGACCTGCAAACGGAGGAGCAGGCGCGCGGCGGCGTGCTCTCCATCAACACGGACGTCGCGACCAGCCTGCTCAACTACGCCCCCGGCTATCTGGACCGGGAGGAGGAGCTCATCGTGGGCCTGCAGACCGAGGCCCCGCTGCGCCGCGGCGTCAACCCCTTCGGCGGCATGCGCATGGCGGAGGGCGCATGCCGCGCCTACGGCTACGAGATGTCCGACAAGCTGCGGGACGAGTTCATGTACCGCACCACGCACAACGACGGGGTCTTTCGCGTGTATACAGAGGACATGCGCCGCGCGCGCAAGATCGGCGTCATCACCGGCCTGCCGGACGCCTACGGCCGCGGGCGCATCATCGGCGACTACCGGCGCGTAGCGCTGTACGGCATCGACCGGCTGATCGAGGAGAAGCAACGCGACAAGCGCACGCTCGGCCAGCGCCTCATGGACGTGGACGCCATCCGCCAGAGCGAGGAGCTCTACCAGCAGATCGCCTTTCTGCAAAAGACGAAGGAGATGGCCGGCCTCTACGGCATCGACATCTCCGGCCCCGCCGCGACCGCGCGCGAGGCCGTTCAGTGGACCTACTTTGGCTATCTGGCCGCCATCAAGGAGCAAAACGGCGCGGCCATGTCGCTCGGCCGCGTATCGACCTTCCTGGATATCTACATGGAGCGCGACCTGCGCCGCGGCGCGCTCACCGAGGAGGGCGCGCAGGAGCTGATGGACGATTTCGTAATGAAGCTGCGCATGGCGCGCCACCTGCGCACGCCCGAATACAACGAGCTGTTCGGCGGCGATCCCATGTGGATCACGGAGAGCGTCGGCGGCATGGGCGAGGACGGCCGCACGCTGGTGACGAAAAACGCGTTCCGCATGCTGAACACGCTCTACACGCTCGGCGCCGCGCCGGAGCCGAACCTGACGGTGCTCTATGCCAAGGCGCTGCCCGAGGCCTTCAAGCGCTACTGCGCGAGGGTCTCGTGCGAGACGAGCGCCATCCAGTACGAGAACGACGACCTGATGCGCCCCCTCTACGGGGACGACTACGGCATCGCCTGCTGTGTATCGGCGATGAGGCTGGGCAAGCAGATGCAGTTCTTCGGCGCGCGCTGCAACCTGCCCAAGCTGCTGCTGCTCGCGCTCAACGGCGGCCACGACGCGCTCACGGGCCTAAACATCGGCCCGCGCATGGAGGTAATGCCCGGCGACGTGCTCGACTACGATCAGGTGATGGCGCGCTTTTTGACCTACCGCGCCTGGCTGTGCGGCCTGTATGTGAACACCATGAACGTCATCCATTACATGCACGACAAATACGCCTATGAGAAGACGCAGATGGCCCTGCACGACACGGAGGTGGAGCGCTTCATGGCCTTCGGCGTCGCGGGCCTGTCGGTGCTCTGCGATTCCCTCTCCGCCATCCGCTACGCCGATGTGCGCCCCGTGCGCGACGAGCGCGGCTACATCGTGGATTTTACGCGCGCGGGCGACTTCCCCAAATTCGGCAACGATGACGACCGGGCGGATCAGATCGCCGTATCCCTCGTGGAAGGGATGATCGAAGAGCTGCAAAAGACGCCCGCCTATCGCGGCGCGAAGCATACCCTGTCCGTGCTGACGATCACGTCCAACGTCGTCTACGGCAAGAAGACCGGCGCGACGCCGGACGGGCGGGCGCAGGGCGAGCCCTACGCGCCGGGCGCGAACCCGATGCACGGGCGCGAGACCTGCGGGGCGCTCGCCTCGCTCAACTCCGTGGCCAAGCTGCCCTATGCGTCCTGCCGCGACGGCATCTCCAACACGTTCTCGATCGTCCCCGATTCGCTGGGCGCCACGCCGGATGCGCGGCGCCGCAACCTCGTGACGCTGCTGGACGGCTACTTCGGCAAGGGCGCGCACCATATCAACGTGAACGTCATGAACCGCGCGCTGCTCGAAGACGCCTATGCGCACCCGGAAAACTATCCGAACCTGACGATCCGCGTGTCCGGCTACGCGGTCCACTTCGTGAAGCTCAGCCGCGAGCAGCAGCGCGAGGTCATCCGCCGCACGTTCCACGAGGCGATGTGACGCGAGGGAGGAGGCCCCATGCTCGGACGCATCCATTCGATTCAATCCTTCAGCACGCTCGACGGCCCCGGCATCCGCTTCGTGCTCTTCCTGCAGGGCTGCCCGCTGCGCTGCGCCTGCTGCCATAACCCGGATACCTGGGCGACCGCGGGCGGCGAGCAGATGGACGACGCGGACGTCTTCGCCCGCATCCTGCGCTGCCGCGACTATTTCGGCGCGGAGGGCGGCGTCACCGTATCGGGCGGCGAACCGCTGCTGCAAAGCGCTTTCGTCCGCGCGCTGTTTGCGCGCTGCCGGGCGGAGGGCATTCACACCGCGCTGGATACGTCCGGCTGCCTGCTAGATAGCGAGGCGCGCGCCCTGCTGGGCGTGACGGACCTCTGCCTGCTCGACCACAAGATGCCCACGGACGCGATGTACAGGCGCTACGTCGGCTGCCCGATAGGCGCCCCGGAGCGCTTCCTCGCCTATTTGAACGCGCGCGGCATCCCGACCTGGCTGCGCCGCGTCGTCATCCCCACGCTCACGGACGATGCGGGGGGCCTTGCCGCCTTCAAAGCCCTGGCCGCCGCCACGCCCTGCGTGCAAAGGGCGGAGCTGCTTCCGTTCCGCAAGCTGTGCCTGAGCAAGTACGAGACCATGGGCATCCCCTATCCCCTCGCGCACCTGCCCGAGTGCGACGCACTACCGGTCATCTGATCCCTTGCATAA
Organism: Bacillota bacterium; assembly: GCA_023404715.1. Lineage (GTDB taxonomy): Bacteria > Bacillota > Clostridia > Christensenellales > Aristaeellaceae > Beduinella. Next base: position 22,216 of record JAEYAR010000141.1, read on the forward strand.
TACGACAAAAAGCCCTATAATGGAACGGAACTCTCTTTGAGGAGGAATTGCATGCGTTCCAAGGGCTTTTTTCCCTATCTGCTCAGCCTGATCGGCCGCGGGCTCTGGCGGCTGGTCGTGCTCGCTTTCTTTACCCTGTTGGCGGTGTTTTCCACCATTCATTATTCGCCCATCGTCTGCGTGGTCGTGAGCGCGGCGGCCTTTTTCGCGCTCGCCGTCGCCCTGTTCATTCCGGGCAACCTCTTCGCGCGCATCCTTTGGCGGCCTCGCTTCATGCGCGCGATCACGTGCTTCCTGATCGTTAGCGCGATGATCGCGGCGCCCGTCCTGGGCGTATACGCTTATCAGGCCCTGCCGGACGCGGGCTATGCCGCCTTGGACATGGGCTATCTGAACAGCGAAATGCTGCGCGACAAGTACGTGCTCGTCCTCGTGCCCCATCAGGACGACGACGTCAACATGGCCGGCGCGACGATACAGAGCTTTGTCGACGCGGGCAGCGAGGTCTACGTCACCTTCGTCACCAACGGCGACAACGTCGGCCTCTCCAGCGATCGCCTGTACGAGGCGGTCGACTGCATGGCCTCCCTCGGCATCGCGCAGGAGAACGTGTATTTTCTCGGCTACGGCGACGGCTGGCAGGGCACGCACCTGTACAACCGCGCGCCCGACGAGCCCGCCGTCTCCTGGATCGGCCGCGAGCAGACCTACGGCACATCGGGCATGGAGGACTTCAGCACGCTGCAAAACGGCGAGCCGCACCTGTATACACGCAGCAATTGCCTGCAGGATATCCGCGACCTCGTGGATCTGCTCTTTCCGGACGTTATCCTATGCATGGATTACGACCCGCACGCCGACCACCGCATGACCTCGCTGCTCTTTGAGGAGGCCATGGGCCAGTTGCTGAACGACGACCCCTCCTACCGGCCGCAGGTATTCAAGGCGATCTCCTACCTGACCGCGTGGGACGGCCCGCAGGATTTCTACCACATCCCCATGCTGGAGACGATCGCGCCCAACCAGCCCACCTATCCGCTGGGCACGCCCGCCTACCGCTGGGAGGAGCGCGTGCGCCTGCCCGTGCCGAACGGATACTGCTCCTACTCGCTGCGCGCCAACCGCGTATATGCGCTGCATGGCCACTACCCCTCGCAGTACGCGACCATGCGCAGCGGGGCATGCGCGAACAGCGACCAGGTCTTCTTCGAGCGGGCGACGGATAGCCTGCTGTATGCCCAGCGGGCGACCGCCTCCTCCGGCGACGCGGCGCTGCTCACCGACTTCAAGCTCTTCGACACCACAGACATCAGCGCGGACATCTTCGACGCGGGCGTCTGGATCCCTACGGACGAGCAAAAGACGATTCGCTACGACTTCGACGCCCCGCAGACGCTCAACACCGTGACGCTTTGGGATCATCCCAGCCCCACGGACAACGTGCTCTCCGCGGTGCTGACGTTCTCGGACGGCACAAAGGTCGACATCCCCGCGCTCGATCCCCTGGGGGCGAAGAACGACGTCCGCTTTGAAACGAAGGAGAACATCGAGTGGATGGAGCTTTCGCTCACGCAGGTCGAGGGCGAGCAGGCCGGGCTCACCGAGCTGGAGGCCGCCCTGCGAGAGCCGCGGAAGACGCAGTTTATCAAGCTCATGGACGAGGGCGGCAATTTCCTGTACGAAGAGCCCCTTAGCGCAAACGAGGGCGTTCGCCTCTCCCTCTACGCCTGGCCGCCGCTGGAGGCCGACGCGACCTTCACCCTGACCATCACAAACGAGCGGGGCGCGGCGCAAAAGCAGACGTTCACGGGCCTTGGCGCGGACGCGCTCTCGCAGGGCGTGCTGGCCAAGGGAACCTACCGCGTGCGCGTCACCAGCGAGCAGGATGCCTCGCTCTACGACGAATGCGTGCTGCGCGTGGGCGACCCCATGCTAAAGGAGCGGCTGATTCAGTGGTTTGAGCCGCGCTTTGACGCGGCGGCCAAGCTGTTTCGGGAAAAGGCCGTGTACATCTACTGATATAGAACCCCCGCGCGCGATACGGAAAGCCGATCGCGCGCGGGGGATTTCGTTAAACGATATTTAGCGTCATTCTTTCCGAAATTTGCCAAATTCTTAAAAAACAGTCGATTAGATACCGAGGCAAAAGCAACCCCACCGATGGGCTTATCTTTCACTTATCGTAAACATTGTAGCATTTGTTTGAGCTCGTACTGTTTAGAAGAGAAACGCTGTTTTTCGAGGATAAACTCTACACTGGCACTGAGAACACTGCTTGATTTCATTCTCTGCTTCCGCATCCATCGTGGTTGACTGCGAAAAAACGACGGATTGCTGAAATGTATCAAACACATGTATATCTTCTTCGTTTAAAGCGGAAGCAGTATTGCTAACAAAATAAACCAAGAAGCGTTCTTCGCCCTTTACAACTCTGTATAGAGCTAAACCGAATTTATCAAAAAACTCCAATGCAGCAAGATTGCTCTCATTGTCCCAAACAACATTGTAAGTTAATCCCTCGCTAAATGAAAAGGCGTTAGCCAGCGCATCTATTTCAGCTGCACTAGCAGATCCAATGCTAATCGACATAAAATCGGGTAAGTACAAACTAGCATACCCCAAAACTAAGCCACCTCCTTTGGGGTTAGTTACTGTAATAACTGTTCTTCCAAGACTTTCATCATTTTCCACAAGTATAGCCACCATTTCCGACCCAGCTTCTGCAGAAAACCCTATTTCTGGAACAGTTACTTTTTGAGCACAAACTGTTAAAGAAGATAGAATCATCACAGTTGTGGCTAGAAAACCTGCAATCATCTTTTTCATAATACAAACCATACCTTTCGTCTAGGGATTTAAAAAACCAGATAAAGAATTCATATCAAAATAAAATTAAATGTTGACAGTCGTCTATTCAATCATATAACGAAGCACATGTAAGAAATCGTTCATTGGCAAACCTTCTTTGCTGTCTTAAGCCAATTGCGAAACATTATTTTATGCAGCCCAATGGCCTTTGAAAGCTACAAAAACCATCAGTTTTTCCGTATGGATACAACGTTAAATAAGCGATTATCCATATCATCTAACTCCTCTGCGTCCCCTATTAGACAAACTATATAACTTCAAACTCCTACAGCAGTCTCGCCACCATCTTGTCGTCTGAACTAATCATTCTCCAATAACTATTCAATCACCTCCTGCACGGTTGATTGTTTGTTTACTTCCTCCTTGACTTTCTGTGGCCTCTTCTCTCCCTGCACCTTTCCATGCTTTGCTCGCAGTTTTTTCCTTATTTCTGATTCGCAATCACCTGTTTTTCTGCCATCATAAATTTAATTCTTTTAACATTTTTATTTCACAAGAACATCATTATTTAGTATAGCATAATATAGTCCATGCTCTGATACTAGTTCTTGATGAGTACCTTTTTCTATCACAGAGCCAGCTCTCATCACATATATTTCATCAACGAACTGAATCGAATCTAACCGATGCGTAACAATCAGAATTGTCTTTTCTCTGAAATGTGTGCGTATATCCTTATATAAATTATGTTCTGTCTCAAAATCGAGTGCAGAAGTAGCTTCATCGAAAACTAGAATCGGTACATCCTTAATAAGCGCACGCGCAATAGATATTCTTTGTTTCTGCCCTCCAGACAGTTTCGTACCTTTTTCACCAACTATTGTTTGATAACCTAATGGAAGACTTTCAATCCAATCATGAATTTGGGCAATTTTCGCTACTTCTTTAACTTTATCATAAGTGACATCCTCGCCTATATTGATATTCATTAATATAGTATCATCAAATATGTAAACATCCTGAGAAATAATACTTATTTGACTCCGCAAAAAATCGACCCCAAAATTTTTTATGTTTTCACCGTCAACCATTATCTCTCCAAAATCGACATCCCATAAGCGATAAAGGAGATTTAGTAAAGTCGTTTTACCTGAACCGCTCTCACCAACAATTGCCTTACACTGTTTTGCGTGGAGTTCAACAGTTACATTTTGGACTGTTGGCTGCTTACCATAAGAAAAGCTTACTCCATTAATTAGGATATCGCCCATAACTTTTTCTTTAGCTAAAGGGATCTTAGGATCAATGATGTCTGGCTCAGTGTCTAACAACCCCCAAATTTTATCTAATGACACATCTGCCTTTCTTCTATCCATTTGCAATTGAGCAAAACTTAATATAGGACTGACTAAGCTCTGTGCATACATATTAAATGCCAATAGAGCGCCAACCGTCATAGAGCCTTTAACAACTTTATATCCGCCAACTCCTAAGACAGTAACCACCGAGAACATACCCATTGCACTCAGAAAAAAAGACGCTATCGAGAACGTTTTAGTAAGAGAAACATCTGCTTGTATGTACTCATCTTCTGTATAATAACACTTATTTTGAAAGTAAACTTTAGTTTGGTTTATAGTATGCTGCATCAAATTACACACATACTCCATTAATGTACATCCCCTTTTTGAAAGAACCGACCGAAATTCTTTGCTTATGGTAGTTGCTCGGTCTTGAAATTTTTTGTGATAAAATAGTGTAAATATCTGTAGAGCAAGAAAAAGAATTAGCAGATCCACCTGCTTTAATAATGCAACCCAACCTAACAATGCAAAGGAGATTAGAATTTCATTCAAATAAGACAAATACATTGACGTTGTTACACTTTCAATTTGACTTATATCGTCCTCCATAATCTTAATAATCTCTGCCGAGTTCATTTCGCTATACCATCTTCCAGATAGCTTGCCTAGTTTTTTTACACACTCTGTTCTGATATCTTTTGCAATGTTGTCGCCAATTTGTCTATATTTGACGGTCATCCATGCTTTACTCCCGCGTAAGACTACTGATGAAAAAAAGTATACACTACACCAAAGAAGCAACGTGCTTACCCTCCCAAGGGTTATAGCATCCACAAGTTCCATTAATCCATATGTACTTAGCACTGTTGCACCGGTATTAATCAGGATAAAGACAAATAAAATACAATATTTAAATCTGTAACATACTATATAAGGGAACAACCTTCGTAAATGTTGACTCTTTTTCACTATGAATCATTTCCTTTACTTTAGCCGTTTACTTAGCATAGAACATAATGCCTTATATGACAGTAAATCAATACCTCTAATGTGGTAATAATCCATGTCTAAAAAAAATTCTTCATTTATATTTTTTAATAGATCAAAGGCATTGTCAGGAGTAAAATGTCGAGCACATGCTTTGTCTATTGATTCGCCATTTTGAATAAACCCGATCCATCGACAAACAACTTCACGTATTCTTCTTCTATTTTGAAAAGAAATACTACTGGCTGATTCTTGGTTAAGCTGCATGGGTATCTCGCCTTCGTTCCAAATATTTATTTTCGCGCATGCGCTCATATAGTTTAGCCATTTGTCTTTTGGGCAAATTAGGTCTATTGATTTAGCGGTAATTCCAGTAAATAATGCCGTTGCTTTGCTATAACCGGAGAATAACACAATTTTATCCAAAGCACTATGCACAAATGTTGGACTAATATCAGCCACAACTTCTCGTCGAGTCGCTGATAGCCAATATTCGTTTTCGAAAGATAAAATTCCACCTCGCACACCGAGTACTTGAGGATAAGTCGCAGGATATCCTACTTTGCTAGATCGATTTGCATGAGAAGCTATAATCAAATTGCCCTGTGTTGCAATTCTCATGCATGTTGAATAAAGCTCATATGAACTGGTTGGAGTACAAAGTGACAAATTAATTATTTCTGCGCCCATTTCCATTGCACATTTCAAGGCATAAATAAGAGCATTTGATGGACATCTCATATGGCTATCAAGAACTCTAATACAAAAAACCTCTGCATTTGGAGCTAGTCGTTTAATCAATTCTATACAGCATGTACCATGCCCATTACAGTCCCTATAATCGGACATAACCTTTATAGATCCAGTTTCGTCCCAAAAAATACCTACACCTTTAACTGATGGGAACAAATCCACATCAACTCCGGTATCTAGCACAGCAACTAAAATATAAACTCCCCCTAATATACAAGAAAAAGGCACTCGTGCTACTTTGGACTGCTTAAATTCTCAATTATACTGCTCTTTAATATTATTATACATGCAAAAACTGTAGCAACTATAGTTATACCAACAAGAGCTAAGCCAACAAACGTTATTTTTTCCATGACTACTTTCCATTCGAACGCTTCACCAGTCAATAAAAAAAACAATATGAATCCTAGAGGTAAGCCAATAAATAAAGCTCGGCTTGTGTAGTTAAGACTCTCAAAAAAAGTCATCTCTAGAATCTGATTTGGTGTGGCGCCAATAGCGCGAAGCATCCCCAACTCATTTTTTCTGTTCAACATCGATGTACAAATTGTGTTCAATGCATTCAAAATACTTATTATAACTGTTAAAAATGTTATTCCGTAACTAATAACTTTGACGAACTGATATGCCTCTTGTGCAGAAACCATCATTTGATCTAATGATATCATTTCTAGTTCATGATTGGAATTATCTTTGATCGCTTGTAGCAAATTCTTCACAGCTTCCATTTCTTCGTAAGTATGGCGATTTGTTAGCTCAACCTGTACATTCATAGCATTTTCGTTCCCGACAACGGCAGAATAATCATCAGAATTAATAATCAAATAAGGAAGAATAAACGATGCATTTAGTCCTCTTGGTTTTTCGTCCAGTGTATCTACAATTGTAAAGTTTTTATCATAAATAGAGACAACATCACCTATTGAATAGACCTTTTGATTCTCACTGATGCCGTCTGGATAGTAAAGATAAATTATATCTTTAGTGCTTAGATCGTTATTCTCTCTATCTATACAAAAAGAACTATATACTTCGCTTTCGCAACCAACAAGATAAGTTAGCGTCTCAGTACCGGGCAGCTCCCCATATCTAGTTATTTGAACTCGTGACACACCATTATATATCCTTATCTCATTTATTAACTCTAATGGTATGTAGTTTTCGTGTGCACTTACAAAATCCATGTTATTAGTTAATTGAAAATCGAAACCTTCCATAGCTTCTTCTCGAATCACATTTTCAGGCGATATTTTTATCAACATACCCGAAAAACACATAAACAATAAAACACCAAGAGAAAGCGACATAACTGTTATGTGAGCCTGTCTACCTTGTGAGTAGTACTCTATAGATCCCAATTCCTTAGTAGCGTGCTTTATATTGATTGGTTTTCCAAATTTCCTCACCTCAAACTGTTTTTCATAATCCGAAATGCATACCATAGGTGATACCCTTGAAGCGTGTATGGCAGGAATAATACAAGATAACAACGACAAAATTAGTCCAGAAAAAGCAGCAGCAAGCATTGTGCTCATTGAGAAACTCTGAGCTACTAACGAGATCGTTTTCATATTCGAGTTGATAATAGACATAATTCTTTCTATAACAGGTGTGTACAAAAACGCTCCGAATAACAGGCCCAGTGGTATTGATAGTAAACCAAACAAAAGCCCATCAAAAGTTACCATATATATTATCTGCGGTGATGTTGCTCCAATTGCACGTAGCAAACCAAATTGCCTACGTTTTTGCTTAAGTGATATAGTGAAGATATTGTATATCATTGTTACAACCGCAACGATTATAAGAAAGGCAATGAACAAGAACATAATTGTTTCGGAACTTTGGGTTAAAGAACCTGTTGTGTAAAATCCTTTAACTGATAATAATGATTTATTATATAATATAGACGATTCCAGGATACCCTCAGCGACCAGTTTCATTGATTCCTCAATTGGGTTTGCTTTCTTGTCAAAAACCACATATGCCGATAAATCGTTAGAAAAAAAATCGTCATCAGGAGCCTGAAAACCAACAGTGGAACTACGTCCAACTTGACTGGGATGCATTTTAAGTAAACCAACTAATTTTACTGTTCTATATGATAATTTATCTGTAAGAATATTATTTTCTAGCGACCGAAATGATAGTTTCTTTTCCGTATTTAAATCAAAAGAAAGTTTTTCTGCTGTTGGCTCAAACAATACAACTTCGCCAGGATTTTGGGGATATCTTCCTGAAATAAGTTCTACCTGCATAATTTCATAAAAATTCTCGTCTACCTGTGCAATTGCTGCGCATATGTTACCTGAATCATCAACCGCAGCTAAAGCAGAAGAATCTGCGAACGCAAGCCGAGTAATCTTAGGACTGCTCTGCAAAGTATCAATTTCTTTGTTTGTAACTCCGTTTATACATATCTCATATATGCCATACATTGACTCTGCTGAAAGAATCATAGCTTGTCGTAGGGAGGTTAACCCTTCGATGGATATACACATAAATGCGATAGTAATGGAAAGTCCAAAAGTACATAATAGAGTCACACTTTTTTTGCGGTATGCACTATGAAATGCCAGCATCCAATATTGCTTCATCGCATATATCCTCTACTATTCTTCCATCTACAAGCACTATTTGCCTCGATGCACTGCTAACAGCTTTTGTATCGTGGGTTACAACGACTAAAGTACAACCAGTTGCATGAGCGGTTTCTATAAGCAGGGATAAGGCATTATGCCCGCTCTCCGAGTCAAGGTTCCCGGTCGGTTCGTCTGCGAATATCACCTGTGGGCGCATAATCATCGCTCGTGCTATAGCAACCAACTGTTGTTGTCCACCAGATAAAGCGTTGGGAAGATGTTTAAGCCTATCTTTGATGCCCAACTTCTGAATAAGCATTTCTAGCCAAACCGGATCGATGTCCTCATTATTTAGTAGTGCTGGCATTCGAATATTATCAAGGGCGTTAAGGACAGGTATTAGCTGAAAATCCTGAAAGACAAAGCCAAAGTGTTTTCTTCGGAGAATCGCCCGTTCATTTTCCGTTAATGCTTGAATATCCTGTTTGGAAAACAAAATACGTCCTGATGTAGGAGTATCTAGTCCCCCAAGCAAATGCAGTAGAGTGGATTTTCCGCTACCACTTGGACCTGTTATGAAAATAAGCTCCCTCTCATTTATGGATAAATTGATCATATTCAAAGCATGAACTAGAGCTTCGCCTTTACCATAGCTACGTGAGAGATTTACACATTCAAGTATTCTCATATTCATTAACTCCTGCCAACTAGGGGTACCCCTACACACAAACTCACATGCTTTTTCTCAGCAAAGATTGTATATTGAGGTACCCCACCTACCTTTGGGTTACCAGAATGGCCATGTATAAGAGGTAGTACGTTTCACGGTTTCTGTGCATTCATAACAGGGATAGGGATGGTTAAAACGTGTCTTAGCTTCCACCCATTCCACGCAATCATCCCAGCATCCTTGCCCCTCAACATCAAGATTGAGTTCGTTTTCTTGAATTTTCTTAATCAGCATGAGGTTTCTCCTTGTATGATAGAGTAGTAGTTTATAAGCCCCTCTCCAAGGGCAAAGTGCTACACTGTAAGGGAGATGCTGTGAGGTCGGTTTCTCCTACCACAAGATGGTTTTAGAAAGGCTCCAACGGCCACCTATGTCTTAAATCCCCTGCACACCAACCTCTATCGGAAAAGCCTCTCCTTGCGGAAAACCAAAACCGACCGAGTTGACGCGCGTACCATTGCGGCTATGCTCATGTCCGATGTGGGCCTCAAGCCCTACACAGACACAGTCTACCACAACGAGGAACTCAAGTCACTCACTAGATACCTCTTTGACAAGGTAAGGGAGCGGGCTAAGCTCAAGCAGTCCGTCTCCCGGCTGGTCTGCATCCTCTTCCCGGAGCTGGAGAAGCTGGTGCCGTCGCTTCATTTGGCCTCAGTCTACGCGCTCATGGACGAGTTCCCCGGAGCCAACCAAGTCGCCGCAGCCAACCTGACAAGGTTGAAGTTCCTGCTGACTGACGCCTCCAAGTGGGCGGGATACGGCGATTACACTCCGTGATGCTGCCAGGGACTCCATTGGCTCTGTGATGCCCGCCAAGTCCCTGGAACTCCGGCACACCATCCGCCTGATCCGGGAACTGGATACCGAAATTGAGGAGGTGGCGGCTTCCATCCAAAGTATCATGGAAAAGCTCCATTCTCCCATTACCACGATCCCCGGTATTGGCTTCCGTATGGGGGCCATGATACTGGCCGAGGTGGGCCACTTCTCCCGCTTCGATTCCCCAGACAAGGTTCTGGCCTTTGCCGGCTTCTCGCCCTCTACTTACCAATCTGGGCAACTCAACAACTGCTATGCTCATATGGAGAAGCGAGGTTCCAGATACCTGCGCTTTGCTCTCTACAACGCCGCAAAGAAATTGGTCCGCCTCATCTTTGCACTGGAAAAATCTCGCCAACCATACCAAGCGGCGGCCTGATCTCCTGCGTCTGCTCTGCGGCGTCCTCCCAGACGTCTGTTTTGTTATGCCTTTCTTGAGCCTTCTCCCTTCTCACATTTTCCTCTTTTCAGGCTTGACTTTTAATAGTTAGTCTTTTTAATAACTTATGTTGCAAGCCTTAACTCTTCTTTCTTACCACCACGGGCAAGCCTCAGGGTTCGTTCCGTAGACCATTTCACGACATTTCTTCTTGTTCAACCAAGTACTGCCTTTGTATGTCCAAGCCATATACTCGCTCTCACAATCGTCCCGGCAACCCTGCCCCTCGACATCAAGATTAAGCTCTGCATTTTGAATCTTCCCAAACGACATGTTTTCACCTCCTCCCGATTGTAACTATTAGCTAAACGTCCTGTAAAAGGCTTACAACATCAACTACTACTAAATATGTTTACGCAAAATCGTTAGCAAAAGGGTTAGAAGCTAATTTCGCAGTTTTTTCTCTGTTTATTATATTCCAGATTTATCCTAACTAAAATATTCTGCATAACACATGTGAACACTGGCGGTTTATGAGGGGTTCCCGTTATTTTTTCATTAATAATTCTACATCTTATTGCATCGCAATATTGATAACGCTGGCATCCGGCACATTCTTCAATTTCCACATCGTTCAATGCATGTATACTAGCTATTTTGCAATAATCAAGCCCGAAAAAAACACTTCCAATACTGTATCTAGGATCGCTTACCGAAATTACACATGGAAAAATTACACCATCAGGATCAACGTGAAAGCTTGTTATTCCTCCATCACATCGTTTCTTCTTTACTGTAGATTCTATTACCCTTACAAACGGGATGCGTATATTATCTTTTCTTTTGTTGTGTTCAAGCTGAATCGAAATGAGCCTTTCTAACTGTTCTTCAAGAATACTGAAATTATGATCAGTCCAATTTTTATCATAGGAATCTATAGAAACCAACACTTCATTAAAATGTAAAGCAAAAAGATATTCTGTCATCTCGGCAAGATACTGAACAGTAGTGGTATTAATGGTTGCCCTTGCCTTGATTGGTAACCCAATTTCTTTAGCTAGTATGACATTCGAAAATACCGTGTCAAACGATCCAGTACCATCAGGAAATATGCGATTTGCATCATGACTTCTAGCATTTCCATCTATGCTAATGGACGTTTCTACTCGATACTGCTTAAGACACTCTATAATTTTTCTATCCAACAGTGTTCCATTTGTGGTCATTGAAAACTTTATCTCAATGTCATCTTGCTTCCACTGTGAGAATTCTTTGAGAATTTCCCATATTAAGCTCTTGTTAAGCAATGGCTCTCCGCCGTGTAACTGAACGAACAAAGTTGAGACATTTTGTTTTTGGCATTGATTAATCATAAACCGTATTGCAGTTCGCGCTGTATCAGTTGACATTAATTTGGGCAATTTAGGCAATTTTTCGTAGCAATATTTACATCTCATGTTACACTCATTTGTAAGCCAAAGACTAGCTTGCATTGTTATAAGAACCCTCCTTCGGAACACATACGGTAATTAATCGCAAACCATCGTGCCTAATAATTATTGTAGTCTGCGCGTTGCTTATGCATATAAGTTTATCCTATGGATTTAAGATAGACACAATGGGCTAGCCTCTTTAATTCAAATATTCACCATCTGCATCTATTCCCTAGAATTTTATGAAACAATTGAAAATACCCTGGGATTTATGCTTATACTTAAACCCAATCTTCATCCCATACGGCTTTGTAAAGCTCTCGTCTAAAAAGGGTACATCGTTTCTCTAATTCTTTAGGATTATTTACAATTCGCATCATGGTAGCTGGGCAACTCCAACAAAAAAGATTAACATCGCAAGAAGAACAAGGATACACGTTTTCTGGTTGAATTGCTTCAATACGAGCAAATGAACGTTTTGCTTTCTCTGAATTTGTTAATAAGTATCCTAAATCTTTAGTTTCACATACATTTGCTATAACATAGAAATTACTGTCTAGTGAGTGACACGGATAAACATTACCTTTGCTGTCAATACAGAATTTGTCCACCCCAGCTCCACAATTACATGCATGAGGTCGTGGAAAATGAATTGCTTTAGGAACTGTTTTGTCTTCTTTTGTAATAACAGATTGGACTGTATCTGTGATTTGGTACTTATCTTTGTTCAGTTTACCTCTTCCAATTGGTTCAAACACTCTAGGAACAGCTAGAACATTGAGCTCTTTACACATTTTTTTGAATTGATCAAGATGTTTAATATTTTCATTAGTTAATACCATTGATAATGAAATACGTTCTGCTCCCGCATCATACAACACATCAATGGCGTTCATAACTTGACCAAACACACCTTGGCCACGTACTTTCGCACATGTTTGTTCATCGACACCATCAACACTTAGATCTACTGTATCAAACACACTACAAATAAAACCTGCATTTTTCAGCGTAATTAATGTTCCATTTGATGAAAGAGAAAGTTTCCCTCCATATATAGATGCCAAATGTGTAATAACATATTCAAAATCTGTGCGTATCAGAGGCTCTCCTCCAGTAATGACGATACGTTCGGGATTACATTTTGCAACTTTATTAAACAGTTCGATTATTTGATCGGTATTAAGATCTTCTTCTTTATCAGTCGAATGTGCGTTCGCTGCACAATGACCGCACGATAAATTACACCGATTTGTTATGTCAATATATATCATTGAACGAGATAAGGGTGGGTCCTGAACAATATGCTCTTCGGTCTCAATAATCCCTATTTTCTTCAAATTTTCATATAACTTTGATATCAAGTTTCTATCTTCATCATCGCTTAAATAAGATAAAAGTTTTTCGATGGATCCGATTTTGAATCCATATTTTAGAATGTCATAGCACTCTTTGGAATAACGTGACCATTGTCCGGTAATCCTATTAACCGAAATAACCTTATTTAGATAGAATAGGTTTTTGGATTGCTGAGTAAATCTGATCATACGGACACCTCTGAATATGTTTTCATCAAGGATGCTTTACGATTGATATCTCGAAAGGTCACTTTCCGTACTCCTTTTTCAGCGCCTCCGGCACGGGCGCTTCGTAGGATCCTCGGAGGCTCGGAATCCCGGCCGCTTCCTTCCCGTACCGGCGGATCCATCCGGCAACCCATTTCCAGATACCGTCCATGTGTTTCTCCTCCTTTTGTTTTTATCTGTGACTATTCTACCAGATAGTCAAGCGCTTGTGTGGGGCTTTAAGCGAATCGTCCAAAAAACGATGCGAATGATCTATCCGCATCGTTTGTCCATTTTCTGCGCTTCCATTGCGCCTTTTCCTGTCCTGTTAGCGGTCCGCCGCCGCAGCGCGTCCCCCACCAATGCCCTGGAAAGCGCGGAGGCCGCAAGTCCCAGGCTTATGGCCCCAATATATGCTTGCAGGGGGCTGACGAGCAGAAGCAGGCAGGCAGCCGCCTGTACGCCGGTGACCCGGCGCGATCGCTTGATCAATCCTTCCCGCTTGGACTCCAGATATCGCTTGTTAGCATGCAGCACCAGGGGGCGGCGCCATAGCATGAACAATGCGCCGCAGGCCAGCAGGGCATAGGCGAGCAAAGGGATCGGCCATTTGAGCGCGGCCAGGCACGCGCAAAGCCCCGCGGCCATGGTCAAAAAGCATCGCGTGTGCGTCGCAGCGTGAAAGCCGCCGCCCGTGGATTGGTTGACGTAGAAGAGGCCGATGATTATCGCCGTCTCGACCAAGCAGCGCATGAAGAGGCCGATGACCAGCAGCCCCATCGTGCTGAAAAAAGTGTAGAGCAGGATCTCCGCGCCGTAGACGTAGATCTCGCGCGCATCCGTGTCAATCGCCCCGCGCCTTTCCAGGAACGATGTAATCCATTGGGCCATGCGGATCATACGCTCCCCTCCCTTTCGATCGGGTAGGGCAGCGCCACCTGCGCCGCAAACGCATGTTCGCCCGCCTCAAACGTGCAGCGCCCTCCCGACCGCCTTGCAGCCTGCTCGATATTCCGCAGGCCAACACCGTGGATGCTGTGTCTCCCCTCCGCCTCCTTGGAGGAGAGCCAGGCGCCGTCTTTGCACCGCAGCGTGCGGGGATCGCAGGGGTTCGTGCAGCGGACATACAGCATATCCCCCGCGCGCGAGAATTTCAGATGGATAGGCGTTGTCGCCGGCGGCTCCGCCATGCGTTGCACGGCCTCGATGGCGTTATCCAGCAGATTGCCGAGGATGACGCCGAAGTCGGTCGCCGGGATGGGCAGCGGTTTCAGCGGATAGCCCGTGAACTTAAAGGGGATGCCCAGCTTCTTCATCGTCTGATACTTGGTGTGCAGCAGCGCATCGACCGACGTACAGCCGGTCATGAAGAGCATACGGTCGGGTTGATTGGCCTGATATTCGGCCAGGTAGTTTTTCGCCTCTTGGTTTTCCGACCGTAGTACCATCTCCGCCAGCGTCTGATCGTGCTGTTTGCGATCGTGCTCCCGCTCACATAGATCCTTGTAAACCCGCTCCATCTCCAGCTGGTGCTGCTCGCTCAGGGCCCAGGCCTTTGCATCCTCCCTATACCGCTCATTGCGCAGTGCGATGCCCGTCATCTTGTTAAAGACGGAGAGGAAGCAAAGCGTGCCGGCGCACAGGCCAATATTGGCGTAGAGAGGCCACAGGCCGTAAATCCCATGCCTCTCCAGGTCGAGCTGCATCTGAAAGACGGCCTCCTCCACCATGAAAAGAAACGCGATCGTGAGCAGGAAGCCCAGCAGCACCGGCCAAGCCGCCTCGAAACGCTCCGCCCTGATCCTGGATGCCGAAAACAAGACCAGGAACAAGAGCAGGTTGGTCGCCAGCACGAACAGAATGCGGCTGACGCCGTTTGCCATTATCGCGTCGTAAGAGAGGCCCGGCAGCGTCGAAAAGATGTGGATAGCGAGGTTGATCGTAGAAAATGATAGGACTGCGAGCACGACGACCCAGTAGGCGCAGATATACCAGCGATCCTCCGAGGCGAAGAGGGCATAGATAAAAGGCAGGATGAAGCCCACCGAATCCGGCAGCGGCATATCGATAAACAGATAGAGGGTTAAAAACGACGTATGCGCGAGCAAGTATAGCGCGTCCGCAGCCCTTTCGTGCCTGGCGATATGAACACGGCTTTTGATAAAGAAGAGCAGCATCAGGGCTTGCAAAAAATTGACTGTGATTTCAAAAAATGTCCAGGCCATCCTTCAGCCCCCTTCCCTGTTGGTAACAGTCGACCGCATGGTTCAACGCTTTTTTGAAGGGCTTGGCGATGGGAATTCTCGTTCCATTCGGGAGGAATGCCCCATTGCCCTCGATTGAGCGCACATACATCACATTCACGATGTAGCTGCGGTGGCAGAGGACGAATAGCGCGGGCGGCAAACGGCCCAGAAATTCCGCAAAGCGCCGGCGGACCGTAAGCGGATCCTCCTCATCAACCAGATAGATCAACGTATAGGGAGACCGCACTTCAAAATAGAGGATCTTCGCATACGGTATGGCCACCCTGCTGCCGGGCCCGTCGAGGACGAAATGCTCCTTCCCGCCTGTCAGCGCGCACTGCCGATGGACGATATCGAGGCATTCGGCGAGATCCTCATAGCAGACCGGCTTGTTCAGATACTGCCACGCCCGGACGTCATAACCCGCACGAAGATAATTCTGAGAATGGGTGATAAAGACGATGGCCACCCGCTCATCCCACATGCGGATGCGCCGGGCCAGATCCACGCCGTCTATATCATGCGGAAATTGAATGTCCAGCAAAAAAAGATCGGCCTGAATCCCTTTTTTCCATTCTTCCAGTAGATCCTCGGGCGTTTGAAATTCCTGTATATAATAGTCGCAATGGTTTCCCCGCTTCGCCCACAGATGGACGTTATCGATGATATCCTTCCGGCAATTCGGATTGTCCTCGCAAATGACGATTCGCATGACACTTCCTCCTTCCCCATTTTTTAACTTATGCATCCATTATACAACTTTCCCTTTGAAATGTACATGCTTTTACGATGTTTTGCATAAATTTCGAAACCATTTTTATGCCATCCAGTGGGTATCATCGGTTGTCGAACCATAACAGCCTACATTCCACGCCCTTGCATAAGCGCTTCGATGGCCTCGACCCCGCAGGCGTTGCCGCCCGCTGCGGCCAGCATTTGCTGCATGCGGCAGACGCTTTCCCGAATGCCCGGATCGCGCATGACGCGCAGCGTTGCCTCGCGCAGGGATGCCGCCGTAATGCCGCGCGGGGACATCCGCTCGCCCAACCCAAGCGACTGCACGCGCCCGGCGTTGACCGGCTGATCGTTCACTCTCGGCAGCACGACCATGGGCACGCCAAAGTACAGCGCCTCCATCACGCTGTTGAGACCGCCGTGCGTGATGAAGACATCCGCCGCCCGCAATACGTCGAGCTGCGGAACGGCGGGATAGACCGAGAAATTCGCCGGTATCGCGCCCAGGCTACGCGGGCGCACCGCCTTTCCGATGGCCATGACGACGGCGACATCTTCGCCCGCGAAGGCATCGATGCACTTTCGATAAAATGCCCGGGCGCGGTTGGCGATCGTCCCGAGCGAGATGTAGACGATCGGCTTATCCTCCGGCAGCGGAATGGGCGCTTCCCCCTCGCGGCGGTAAATCGACGCGCCCAGAAAGCGATAGCGATCCGGCGGAAAGTCGCTTTCGTCGGGCTGAAACGCCCGCAGGGTATACACCAGGTTTAGCTCTGGCGGGTTATACAAGATCTCCTTTAACCAGCAATCCGTCCGCAGCGGGATATCCCGGGCGACCTCTCGGGTCCATCGGCGGCATATCCAGCGGGAGCGAAAGACCGAGAGCGCGCTTCCTGTACTCAGATAGGCCCTCATCAAGGTTTCGTTGGAGGCGGGCGACGTAAAGATCCGCACGGCGGGCTTTTCAAAGCGCTCCCCGAGATGCTTGCCCAGAAAGAAAAACTGCTCGTATACGATGAGGTCAAAATCTTTGGCAATGCAGGCGGCCGCATCGAAGGCGGCGCGCATCTGCGCCGAGAGCCGTCTTACATCCCTGTATCCGGCAAAGTCGGCGCCAGATCGCAATATGCGCGCCCGCCATTCCGGCGTCAGCACATAGGTCACCCGGTGCCCCCGCTGAATGAGCGCCTCGACCAGCCCCAACGTAGGCAGCACATGCCCGGCGAACGGCAGGTTCACAAACAAAGCACGCATGGATACACCTCCTATTGATGTCAAGACAAAGCGCGAGGGCGCGCATACCCGCCGCAGCCGACGCCGGCTACGATGGGCATACACGCCCCTGTAAGAGGTTAACCTCGCTACCGATGTATTGAATCCGGTCAAACGCAGTTTTACTCTTGAGAACAAATTGCAGGCCTAGCTTGCCGAGGTACCCATAGCTATATAAAGGCCGCTCGATGATTTTAGAGGAGCCATGGTATAGCTTCTTTATCACGAGATACCCCCTCCGTTCCCTTTTCTTAGTGCCGCTTCACCGCCTAATGCATTTCGATTGAATTTATCTTGCAGTTCCTTTTCACTTTTAAGCCGTTTCTCCATATGATATCAATCAAGCAGTGTTACCCATCCAAAATGGCCATTTTTCTTCAACCATTCATCCGACGTGTTGTCTGAACGAGCACCCGGCACGCCTTATCCGCAAAGGCGATGCCGTAAAGCCAGACGCGCTCGATCCGGCTGCGCCGCAGCGCCGCCGCATAGTCCTTCGCCTCTATCTGCGCAAGGCCCGCCTGACAGGCGGCCTCCAGCGCCGACTCCTTTTTCACGCTCTTGAGCTCGACAATGAACCCGCATTTCCGG
>JAEYAR010000150.1 GCA_023404715.1 Bacillota bacterium
CTACAAGGTCGCCCAGCGAGCGACTAGCCGCCCGGAATTTGGAGCGCAACGCGCGGAAATATCCGGCGGCGTACCCCGGCACGGAACGTGGCGGGGCGCAAACAAGGGATAAGATCATGAGGAAGACTGAGATCATCTCGAAGTCGCTCATGTTATCACCCCGCTTTCGTACGACGTCCCGCGGGGTTTCCGCCTGCAAGCCCTTCCTGCCTACGGATTCATCACATCAGAGGAAATACGGTTCGTCAAGGGCTTATGATACGACGGAGCGCGCGTCGCTTCGCTTGCGCGGGGGCTTGGAATCGTCCCGATCTACACAGGCCCCGCATCCAACGATCAAACATAGGAGGCCACCGGCATGAACGCACCGTTCGTCCGCCGTACGTGGATCGAGATCGACCTGGATACCCTGATCCACAACTACATGGAGGCAAAGCGCATGACCCGGCCGGGCGTGCGCTTTGCCTGCGTCGTCAAGTCCAACGCCTACGGGCACGGCCTGGCGCGCGTCTCGCAGGCGCTCGAGGAGGCGGGGGCGGACCTGTTCGCCGTCAGCTGCGCGCGCGAGGCGCTGTGCCTGCGGCGCGCGGGCATCCGCGCGGACATCCTCGTCATGGGCCTTTGCGACGAGGCGCTTGGCGAGGACGCCGTCCGGGCCGGCCTCCTGCTGACCGTCGCCTCCCTCGCGGAGGGCGAGCGCCTGGGCCGCGCCGCCGTCTCGCTGGGGCTCGAGGCGCGATTGCATGTCAAGCTCGACACCGGTTTTCACCGCCTGGGCTTTGACTGCACCGGGGCGGCGGCGGACGAGATCGCGCGCCTTGCGCAGTTGCCCGGCATCCGGCTGGAAGGCCTGTACTCGCACCTGGCGCTCATCGACGAGGCGCGAGACGCCTTCCAGCACGACAATCTCGTGCGCATGGCGGACGCGCTGCGCGCGCGGGGCGTAGCAATACCGCTGCTTCATCTGTGCGACAGCATCGGCATGCTGCGCTATCCGCAGTGGCAATACGGCATGGTGCGCGCGGGCGCGTTGCTCTTCGGGGTGCGGCCCGCGCGCACGGAGCACCTGCCCTTTGCCTGCGACCCGGCGCTCACGTTTAAGACGACGATCGCGCAGATCCACCGCGTCGCGCCCGGCGAGCCGGTGGGCTACGACGACCGGGCGAACCTCACGCGCCCCTCTCGCATCGCGACGCTGTGCGCGGGCTACGGCGACGGCTACCCGCGCTGCATGGGCGGCGTGGCGAGCGTCTGCGTGCGGGGCCGCCTCGCGCCGGTCGTCGGCCTCGTATGCATGGACCAGATGATGATCGACGTGACGGATATCCCGCAGGCGCGTCCGGGCGACGAGGTCACGCTGCTGGGCGGGGCAATCTCCTTCGCGCAGTACGCGGATTGGGCGCATACCAACCGCAACGAGGCGGTCTCGATCCTCAGCAAACGCCCGCCTCGGGTCTACTATCGCGGCGGCGAGATCGCCTTTGTGGACGACGAGCTGCTGTAAGAAACGGGGGATTTTACATGGATTTGCGACGGCTCATGCGCGAGGCGCTCGACCTGCGCGAAGAGATCGTAGAGGACCGCCGCGCGCTGCACCGCCATCCGGAGCTCGGCGGCGCGGAGGAGTGGACGCAGGCCTTCCTGATCGAGAAGCTCGCGCGGATGGGCCTGCGCGCGCAGACGTATCCGGGCCAGCGGGGCGTGGTCGCCCTGATCGAGGGGAACGCCCCCGGCGGGGGGAGCCTCCCCGGCAGAACCGTCGGTCTGCGGGCGGACATGGACGGCCTGCCCGTGCAGGAAGCGACCGGCCTTGCGTTCGCCTCCGAGATTCCCGGGCGCATGCACGCCTGCGGACACGACGCGCACATG
The DNA here is from genome assembly GCA_023404715.1 of Bacillota bacterium. Classification (GTDB taxonomy): domain Bacteria; phylum Bacillota; class Clostridia; order Christensenellales; family Aristaeellaceae; genus Beduinella. Next base: position 1,870 of record JAEYAR010000150.1, read on the forward strand.
GCCATTCAGCTGGGCGCGGCGAAGCTGCTGCTCGCGCATCGGGACCGGCTGCGCGGAAACGTCAAGCTCTTCTTCGAGCACGCGGAGGAGACGTACGGCGGCGCGCAGGAGATGATCGCCGCGGGCTGCATGGAGAACCCGCACGTGGACGCGATGCTGGGGCTGCACATGCTTCCAACGCTCCCGGCGGGCAAGCTGCTCACCCGGCCCGGCCCGGTCAGCGGGTCGAGCACGGATGTGCGCATCGCCTTTCACGGCCGCGCGGGCCACGGCGCGTACCCGGAGCGCGGGGTGGACGCGCTGCTCATCGCCGCGCAGGCCATCGTCGCGCTGCAGAGCGTCGTCAGCCGGAACGTATCGCCGCTGGACAGCGCGGCGCTATCCCTGGGCACGATCGCGGGGGGCAAGGCCTCCAACGTCGTGTGCGACGAGGTGGCGCTGCACGGCACGCTGCGTACGCTGCGAGAGGAGACGAAGGCGCTTTGCAAGGCGCGCATCACAGCCGTCTGCGAGGGCGTGGCGCAAAGCCTCGGCGGCAGCGCCGGCGTGGTCTTCACGGACAGCTACGGCGCGCTATACAACGACCCCGCGCTGCACGCGCGCTTTGAGGCCGTCGCCCGCGAGCTGATCGGGGCGCAGAACGTCGTAGCGCGCGAGGCCCCCAGCCTGGGCGTGGAGAGCTTCAGCTTCTTCGTGCAGCGCGTGCCGGGTGTGTATTACGACCTGGGCTGCGGCGTGGGCGCGCCCCTGCACGCCTGCGACTTTCACGTCGACGAGGATTGTCTGCCCCTGGGCGCGGCCTTGCAGGCCGCGACGGTGTTCGCATTTTTAGAGGATGGCGTTTGATGCTTTAGGAATCTGTAAAAAACGGGAGTGACCTTTGGGCCGCTTATCCCGTAGGCCAGCGATATACGCCGCTGCCTCCGGCGGGGATGCGCGCTCCGCTGGGGCCAGAAAGGGCAAGGGGGGTTGCGATTCCCCCCTTATGCCCTCTCTGGACTCTCCTATAACCCCCTAAACGCTCTTCAGCCGGGTCATCGGGCGGGCGCGCTATATTGCTCTGGGATGCCTTCGAAATCCGCTCCGCGGAAGGCATCCCTCCGCGAGCGCGCGCCTTCATCGCCCGCTGGCCCGCCTGGAAGCATCGCATGCGTTCTATATTAGGATTGCGGCCTGCGGGCCGCAAAGGATAAACACTTAGTGGCCAAAGGCCGCTATCGTTTCCCAGGGGAGGGCACCACGCCAGGGGGCTGGAAGCCCCCGAGAGTGGCCGCTTCAAGGGGTTACAGGGGCGTCCAGAGGGGACGAAGGGGGAAATCGGAATCCCCCTGGTCTACCTGGCCCCAGCGGAGCGCGCATCCCCGCCGGAGGCAGCAGCGTACCACCACTAGGCTACGAGCGAGCGCGTATAGGTCTGCATACCTAAAAAACATATAGGAGGTTTTCACCATGAAACAATTCTTTCTATCCGCCGACATCGAGGGCACCTGCGGCATCGCGCACTGGGACGAGACCGAGAAGGGTAAGGACGGCTACGAGCACTTCGCCCTGCAGATGACGCGCGAGGTCGCCGCGGCCTGCGAGGGCATCCTCAAAGCGGGGGCGGACAGCGTATTCGTCAAGGACGGGCACGACAGCGCCCGCAACATCAACCCCGAGCTTCTGCCCGAGGCGGTGCAGATTTACCGCGGCTGGGGCCGCGACCTGTACGTCATGATGTCCGGCCTGACGGCGGAGCACGCGGGCGTCTTCTTTACGGGCTACCACAGCGCCGCGGGCGCGGACGGCAACCCGCTCTCCCATACCATGAACGGCCAGAACAACGAAGTGCGCATCAACGGCATCCGCACCAGCGAGCTGTACATGAACAGCCTTACCGCCGCGATGCTCGGCGTGCCCGTCGTCATGGTCACCGGCGATCAGATGCTCTGCGACTTCATCAAGACGCAAAACGATCAGATCTTTACCGTGCCCGTCAGCTACGGCGTGGGCAACGGTTCGGTCTCCATCCATCCCGGCCTGGCCGTGCGCCGCATCCGCGAGACAGCGGAAAAGGCCGCCGCCGCGTGCCTGCAAGACCCCGAGCGCTTCCGCTTCCCGCTGCCCGATCATTTCACCGTAGAGATCAACTTCAAGCAGCACTATCTGGCCCGCCGCGCCGCCTGCTATAAGGACGCCGTGCAGACGGATAGCCGTACCGTGCGCTTTGATACGGACTCGTACATGGAGGCGCTGCGCTTTGTATTCTTTGTAATCTAAGTAAACATGAAAAGGAGAAGCCTATGACGGTTCAACCTAGGCCCGTGGGTTTGGGGGACTGTATCCGCATCGTGGGCGTATCCGGCGCGGTGCGCCGGAGCATGGGCCAGAGCGTGGAGGAGGGCGTAGAGCGCATTCGTGCGCTGGGCTTTCGCGTGCAGGTGGACGAGAGCGCATACGCCCATTACGGCTACCTGTCCGGCACGGACGCCGCGCGGGCGAACGCGCTCATGCGCGCGTTCACCGAGACGGGGGTGGACGCCGTGCTGTGCATCAAGGGCGGTTACGGAACGCCCCGTATTCTGGACAGGCTGGATTACCGGCTGATCCGCGAGAGCCGCCGGGCGTTCGTCGGCTACAGCGACATCACCGCGCTGCATACGGCCTTCCTGTCGCGCGCAGGGCTGTGTACCTACCATGGGCCCATGCCCGTCAGCGAATCGCTGGGATCGGACGAGCCCACGCGGCGAAGCTTCCTGCGCGCGCTGCGCGGGGAGGGAGGCCCCCTTCAAAACCCGGACGGAGCGCCGCTTCGCAGCCTTAGAGGCGGCAGCGCGCAGGGCGAGCTAGTCGGGGGCAACCTTTCGCTCCTCGCCGCGCTCATGGGCACGCCTTACGAGCCGGATACCCGCGGACGCATCCTCTTTCTAGAGGACGTCGGCGAAAAGACGTACAATGTCGACCGCATGCTCACGCAGCTGCGCCTGGCGGGCAAGCTGGACGCGTGCGCGGGCATCGTGCTGGGGCAGTTCACCGACTGCCCGGTAGAGTATGCGGATTACGGGCTGACGCTGGATGAGGTCTTTGCCGACCTGCTGCCTGCGCATGTGCCCGCCGTGCGCGGGCTGATGGCGGGCCATTGCAGCCCCAACCTGACGCTGCCGCTCGGGCGTCTGTGCGCGCTCGACGCGAACGCGGGCACGCTGTCGGTTTTATAATCTTTTATGCGCATGCGCCGCATGGATCGTACATATGTATAAGTAAAGAAAAAACAAAACCGCGCGGCCCGTGCGCGCGTCTATGCTATGAACGCTGCGCATGCGTCCGCGCTTCGGCGCTGGGAAAATGTGAACGCATCGTGGCAAAACGTTGTCGTTTTCCGCGAAACGATTGCTTTGTCCACAGAAGCTTGGTATAATGGAGGACATGGCGGCTTGGGCCTGTGTTCCATTTGCCGCGGCGAAAAGGGATCCATTGCAGGGGGTAGACCTCCCTGCGAGAGTATTTGGAGGGAAAACCGATCATGAAGCACATCCGCGTCATCCTGTGCTGCCTCCTGGCTGTGGCGATGCTCGTCACGCTCACCGGGTGCCAGCAATCTACCCCGACCCCGACGGCGGCGCCGACCGAGGCGCCCACGGCGACACCGGAACCGACGGCCGAGCCAACGGAGGAACCGACGGCCGAACCGACAGCCGAGCCGACGGAAGAACCGACGGCCGAACCGACGGAGGAACCGACAGCCGAGCCGACGGAAGAACCGACGGAGGAACCGACAGCCGAACCGGTAGCCGCGCCTGCGTCGATTTCCGATGAGGAGCCCGTTGCGACGGCCGAGCCGACGGAGGAACCGACGGCCGAGCCGACGGAAGAACCGACGGCCGAGCCGACGGAAGAACCGACAGCCGAGCCGACGGCGGAACCGACCGAAGTACCGGCGGAAAATGCGACGCCCTCTGAGCCGCAGGCGGACGACCTGATCGCCAAGGCCGGCGAGCTGACGCTTACCTATGGCGAGACGATCGGCGAGGTCGAGATGACCAAGACGCAGTACGCTTCGCTCATGCAGCAGTATTACGGCCAGACCATCGACGTCGAGGATGTGGAATTCCAGCGCGTCATCGCCGAGACGGTCGCGCAGGGGATGATGGAGCAAAAGGTCTACCTGCAGAAGTTTGAAGACCTGGGCATGGCCATCACGGATGAGCGCATGCAGGAGATCGAGGCGGAAGTGCAGGCCATGTACGACGACATGTACGAGCAGTACACGCAGTACTTCCAGATGAGCTATGGCCTCACCGACGAAGAGGAGATCAAGACCGAGATCGAGAATCTGTTCGCGCAGAACAATTACTCGATCGAAACCCTGACCGAGGCGGCTGTCGTCAGCGAAAAGCTGACCATGCTCTACGAGTATGCGACGAAGGACGTGGCCGTCACCGACCAGGACGTCAAGGCCGCGTATGACGCCAAGGTGGCTGAGGCGAAAGAGCTCTACGACGCAGACAAGGAACAGTTCGTCAACGATTACGTCAACGAGGCGCAGATCGTCTACACGCCCGAAGGGATCCGTCTGATCCAGCACGTGCTCGTCATGAAGGAAGACGATCCGGCAGAGGATGCGGCTACGCCCTCCGACGCGCAGGAGGCTTCCCCGTCTGAAACCGATGCTGTGCTTGCCGGCCGTGCGAAGGTGGAGAAGGCCCTGGAGGAGATCGAGGGCGGCATGGACTTCACCGAGGCCATCGGCCAGTATGGCGAGGATTCCGGCATGCAGATGGACAATTTGAAGGCCGGCTACCCCGTCTTTACGGCCTGCACGGGCTATGACCAGTCGTTTGTAGATAACGCGATGGCCCTGGAGAAGATCGGCGACGTCAGCGGCATCGTCGAGACGACCTACGGCTACCACATCCTGCGCTACGCGGCTGACCTGACGCCGGGCGCGGTGGCATACGACGACCTGAAGGAAAGCCTCACCGCGACCGTGACCGACGAGATGAAGTCGGAGGCTTACGCGGCCGCCGAGAAGGAATGGCTCGCGGAGTACCCGGTCGAGCTCGTGGGCGTCGACCTGCTCGTCAGCGTCGTCGAGGCGGCCCCCGCCGCCGTGCCGGAGCTGATCTATAACCGCGTGAGCGAGGAGATGCAGCTGCTCGACAAGCCCGAAGGCATCGCGATCGCGACCTTGGCCCCGGGCGTGCGCGTGAGCGTCGAAGGGTATATTACCGTTTCCGGCAAGGAATACGCCTATGTGACCGTGCTGGGTAGCAACCTGCTGGGCTACGTGGAGACCGCGACGCTTGAAGAGATCACCCAGGAAGAGGCGGAGGACGGCGTGACGGACGAGGGCATCACCGCCCTTGCGGTCGATCCTGCGGGCAAGCTGCCGCTCTTCACCCTCGTCATGAACGACGGTAGCGTCGTCTACGGCGAGCTGTATCCCGAGACCGCGCCCCAGAGCGTCGGCAACTTCATCGCGCTGGCCAACGACGAGTTCTATAACGGCCTCAAGTTCCACCGCGTCATCGCCGGCTTTATGATTCAGGGCGGCGACCCCAGCGGCAACGGAACCGGCGGCCCGGGCTATGCCATCAAGGGCGAGTTTACGAACAACGGCGTGGAGAACGCCGTCGCGCATGAGCGTGGCGTGCTCTCCATGGCCCGCTCGACGAACAACGACTCCGCGGGCTCGCAGTTCTTCATCTGCCACGCGGACGCCGCCAGCCTGGATGGACAATATGCGGCCTTCGGCCGCGTGCTCGAGGGAATGGATACGGTGGACGCCATCGCCTCTACGCCCACGGACAGCTCCGACGCGCCCAAGACCGAGCAGGTGATGAAGCTCGTGCACGTGGAAACCTACGGCGCGGACTACCCGTTCGACAAAATCGTCGACTGATCCGTCGGCTATCAAAATGCTGCACCCTGCCCTGCATCGGGCGGGGTGCTTCTTTTCGCGCGAAAATCCAGCAAAATCGGGCATTTTATCATTCGCATATATGAATGGTATTCTAATATTTTTATAAAATATCAGAAAAGCATGCGAAAATTCACTTTTTATGAAAAAATAGGATTGACGTTTTGCTCAAAATGTGATAAATTTAAACAAACAAAGCCTATATGTTTTCTGTATAGGAGACGGTAGGGGCTTTGAACATGGAGGAGGTTATTTCCCATGAACAAGCTTGTCAAGATTCTGGCGCTTGCCCTCGCCGCCACGATGCTCTTTGGCATCTGCGCGACCGCGTCCGCTGCTGATTACCCCACCAAGGGCATCAGCGTCATCTGCCCCTGGGGCGCCGGCGGCGGCACGGACGCCTGCCTGCGCGCGTTCTGCGCCGCGATGGAGAAGACCCTGGGCCAGACGCTCACGGTCGACAACCGCACCGGCGGCGGCGGCATCATCGGCCATCAGGCCATCGCGGACGCCGAGCCCGACGGCTACACCCTGGGCATGATCACGTTCGAGCTGTCCGTCTATAAGAACCAGGGCACGTCCGATCTGACGTATGAGAGCTATGAGCCGCTTTGCCGCGTCAACACCGACGCCGCGGCCGTGACGGTCAACGCCAAGTGGGCGGCTGCCAACGGCATCACCGATCTGAAGACGTTCATCGAGTACGCTAAGGCCCATCCGGGCGAGGTGCGCATGGGCGGCTCCTCCAACGCCTCCGTATGGCACATCGCGGGCGGCTACCTGATGACCGCGGCCGAGATCGAGCTGCAGATGATCACCTATCAGGAAGGCGCCGCGCTGGCCGTGCAGAACGCTGCGGGCGGCTTCATCGAGGGCGTTACCGTCTCCGTGGCGGAGGCCCGCAACTTCATCGAGTCCGGCGATCTGATCTGCCTGGGCGTCATGGATACCGAGCCTGCGAAGGTCACCATCGGCGGAGCGGAGACCGTGATCCCCACCTGCACCGAGCAGGGCTACGACATCACCTACTTCACGCAGCGCGGCATGGCGGTGCCCAAGGGCATCGATCCCGAGGTCAAGGCGACGCTGGTAGCGGCCTGCGAGGCCGCGATCGCGGATCCGGACTTCGTCTCCTTCATGGAGAGCAACCATCAGACCATCGCCTATCAGAACGCCGAAGAGTACACCGCGTTCCTCGCGCAGAGCCTCGTAGACGTCGGCGCGGCGATGGAAGTTCTCGGTCTGTAAGCTTAAGCGCTGAAAAGATATCCCAAGATGGGCAGGCCATTGCCTGCCCATCTTTCGTGGCCGTCCGGGTTTGTCGCCGCAGGCCTCTGTAGGGGCGCGCATTGCAGCGGGCGCGCAAGGCGACCCAACCTGCGTCAACATCGAATTCCCTCCCTTTAAACATCATATAAGGATGTGATTCCACGTGAAGAAGACACAAACCATGGCGTTCGCCAACCTGATCGGCGCGGTGTTCTTCCTCGCTTTGGGCGTCTGGGCCCTGATTCAAACCTTCAGCTTCGGTGAGATCAAGAATACGTACGTGCAGGCGGCGGTCTTTCCCCAGATCATGATCGTCGGCATGCTGATCTTCTCCGCCGTGCTGCTGGTGCAGTCCGTCGTCAAGCTGGCGACGATGAAGGCGGGCGATCCCCTGGCCGCGCCCGCGGGAAGCATCAATTTTATCAAGAACAAAGGCGTGCTGGCCGCGCTTTGCGTCATCGTCCTGTGCGTCGTTTTCGTCGCGCTGTTCAAGACGATGGGCTACGTCCTTTGTGCCTCGGTCGTTTCCTTTGCCATTATGTTCATGATCGGCAAGCGCAATTGGGCGCAGATGATCCTGATCTCCGTCCTCGTGCCGCTGGGGATGTGGTTCGTCTTTTATAAGGTCCTGACGGTCAACGTGCCGATGGGCCCGCTCAAGTTCCTCGCGGATCTCGTGGACATGATATAAGAAAGGGGGCGACGGTATGGATTGGAGTTTACTCTTTGAAAGCTATGGCGCCGTGTTCGCCAACCTGCAGGTCATCCTGATGACCCTCGTGGGCGCGGCCGGCGGCATTCTGCTCGGCGCGATCCCGGGCATGACCGCGACGATGGGCGTCGCGCTGCTCATCCCCTTTTCCTTCGGCATGGATTTGATCCCGTCCATCGGCCTGCTGCTGGGCATCTACTGCGGCGGCATGTACGGCGGCTCGATTTCCGCCATCCTGATCCACGCGCCGGGCACGCCGGCGGCCGCGGCCACGCTGCTGGACGGCTACCCGATGTGCCAGAAGGGGCAGGCCGGCCGGGCGCTTTCCATCGCTATGTTCTCCTCGTTCTGCGGCGGCGTCATCGGCGCGCTGATCATGACGTTCCTCTCGCCGACCATCGCCAAGATGGCGATGAGCTTCGGCCCGGGCGTGATGTTCATGCTGGCGGTCTTCGGCCTGTCGGTCATCATCGCGATCTCCGGCAAGTCCGTGGCCAAGGGCCTGGTCAGCGCCTTCTTCGGCATGCTGCTGTGCACCGTAGGCCTGGATCCGACCAACGGCATCCCGCGCTTCATCACCTATAAGCAGACGGGCCTGCTGGAAGGCTTTCAGTTCATCCCCACGCTGATCGGCCTGTTCGCCGTGGCCGAGGTCTTCGGCGGCGTCGAGCGGATCATCAACGGGGAGGACAAGCAGGAGAAGTCCAAAGAGAAGATCACGAACGTGCTGCCGAGCCGCTCGGACGTCAAGACCATCTGGAAGAACATCCTCTCCGGCGGCCTGATCGGCACGTTCATCGGCGCGATCCCGGGCGCGGGCGGCGACATCGCCGTGTTCGTCTCCTACGGCGCGAGCAAGAGCGCCAGCAAGCACCCGGAGCAGTACGGCACGGGCATCCCCCAGGGCGTCGCGGCGACGGAAAGCGCGAACAACGGCTGCTCCGGCGGCGCGATGATCCCGCTGCTCTCCCTGGGCGTGCCGGGCGACTCCGTCACCGCGATTCTGCTGGGCGCCTTCATCATGAAGGGCATCCAGCCCGGCCCCATGATGTACGTCACCGAGCTGCCCACCGTATACCGGGTCTTCGCCGCGCTGATGCTGGCGAACCTGGCGATGCTGCTCATCGGTTGCCTGGGCGTGCGCTTCTTCGCCAAGATCGTCTCGGTTGAAAAGAAGCTGCTGCTGCCGATCATCCTGATCGTCTCGCTGCTGGGCTCCTACTCCATCAACAAAAACGTCTTTGACGTGGGGGTGACCGTGGCGTTCGGCTTCATCGGCTGGCTGATGAACAAGTACGAGTTCCCGCTGTCGCCGATCCTCCTGGCGCTGATCCTGGGGCCGATGTGCGAAAAGAACTTCGTGCGCTTCATGAACATCCAGAAGGGCAATTTCGCCGCGATCTTCACATCGCCCATCGCGGTGACGTTCATCGTCCTGGCGGTCGGTTCGCTGATCTTCTCGATCTACAACCAATCGAAGATTAACAAGCGGACGGCCAGCAATCAGGATATGCAGGCATAAAGGAGAAAGACGTTGAGAGATTTCAGCTCTCAACGTCTCTTTCGCGTTTTAGATCGAAGGGAAGGGATTCCATGGAAATTGTAAAGTCGTTGCTCGTCAGCGAGGTCTTCTTTCCCCTGCGCGAGCGGGAGGATGCGCAGCTGGACGCCCTCGCCCGCGCGCTGGATACGGGGTTTTACGGCCGGATCGAGGCCGGCGCGCTCAGGTCGGCCGCCAACCGGAGGCGCCTACGCGATCTGGCGAAGGCGCGCGGCACGGCGCTGACGGTCTGGACGATTCCGACGCTGACGGCGGAGAACCTCAGCCTCTCCAGCCCGGACGCAGCGCTTCGGAGGCATACCGTAGAGCGCTTGCGCACGCTCGTGGACGAGGCGGCGGCCTGCGGGGCCGGGCTCGTCGGCATCCCCAGCGGGGCGGACCCGGGTCCTTCGCTGCGCCGGGATGCGACGAGGTATCTCGCCGAATCGCTGCTCAGCTTGCGGGAGAAGCTGGCGGAGCACCCGGGCGTCGCGCTGCTCATCGAGCCGCTCGACCGCGAGGTGCACAAGCGCCAGCTCATCGGCCCCATGGAAGAGGCCGTAGAGCTGGTGAAAGCGGTGCGCGCCGCGGGCGTGCCCCTGTATATCTGCTGGGATAGCGCGCACGAGGCGCTCGGCGGGGCGGAGCTTTTGCGTTCGTTTGCGCTCGCCGCGCCGTACATGGCGCAGTTCCACCTGTGTAACGCGGTGCTCGATCCCGCGTCCACGCTGTACGGGGATTATCACCTGCCGGTGGGCGAGGCGCCGGATTTTGCGTCCGAGGGATACCTGACGCTGGGCGTGGCGGCGCAGGTGCTGCGCGCCGCCCAGGCGCTGGGAGCGGCCCAGGCGCTGGGAGCGGCCCAAGCGCTGGGAGCGGCCCAGACGCGGGAAGGCGGGCCGGGCAGGCAGCTGTCCGCCACGCTCGAGGTCCGCACGCAGCCGGGCGGGGATGGGTTTGAAACCGAGGCGCTCGTGCGCGCCTTTTTGCAGGCTGCCTTTGACCGGGCGCGGAGGACGTAAGGCGCATAGGATGTAGGGGGCGCGCCCCCGCTTGATATAAAATCGATTCGACCGGCTTTGCCGGCCGGCAGCAAGAAGGAGAAAAGTTCCCATGCATATTGAAAAGAAGGTTCTGTGCGGCCTGGATCAGCCCTATTCCGTCAGCGCGTTCACCTACGAGGGCGAACCGTGCTGTCTCGCCGCCTCCGAGGGCGTAGACGGCGAATGCCTGATCCTGACCGAGCGGGCGACCTATAAGCTGCGCGGAGGCCTCGTGGGCGGCTGCATGAACCTCGTGGCCGTGCCCGAATGCGAGAACACATTCCTCACCATTCAGCGCTTTTACCCGGTGTTCCGCTCGGAGGAGGCGCAGATCGTGCTCGTGCGGGCAGGCAAGCCGAACCCGGACGGCACGGTCCTTTGCGAGGTGCGCAAGCTGTGCGACCTGCCCTTTGCGCATCGTATCGGATTAATGGGCGAGCCGGGCGGCCGCAGGCTCGTGGCGGGCGTGCTGTGCCGCGGCAAGGCGGCTACAGACGATTGGTCTCAGCCCGGGTACGTGGCGGCGTTCCCGCTGGACCCGCGGTCGGCTACGGTGGGGGAGATGGAGATGATCCTGCCGCGGCTGCACAAGAACCACGGCATGGCCGTGGGCGGGCAGAGCGGCTCCTATGAAATGCTGGTCAGCGGCGAGGAGGGCGTCTTCTCCGTCACACGCGCAGGTGAAGGCTGGCAGGCGCAGTGCATCCTGCCCGAGGAAACCAGCGACGTATGCATGGCCGACCTGGACGGCGACGGCGAGGACGAAATGCTGACCATTCAGGGTTTCCACGGCGACGCCCTGAACGCCTTAAAGCGAAACACCCAGGGCGTGTGGGAACGCATCTACACGCACGCGCTTTCGTTTGGCCATGTGCTGTGGGCCGGGCGCATCGGGCGGCATATCTGCGCGCTCTCCGGCAGCCGTGCGGGGGAGAAGGAGTTGACGCTGCACGTGTTCTTCCGCGCGCACGGGCGCATCGAGCAGGAGGAATCGACCGTGCTGGACGCGCCCTGCGCGCCGACGCAGGTGGCGGTGCTGCCGACGCCGGACGGCGCGAGGATCTATGCCGCGTGCACGCAGACGGGCGAGATCGTCTGTTATACCGTGAGCAGCCTGTAGAGCGGGGCGTCGGCGGCAGGGCCCGACCCGATACGCGCGCCCGAGGTCAATGCCTCAAAGGTGGAGGGCAAATTCAATAAACATGCGTAAAATAATGAAAAAGTGGAGAGAAAACCAAACATATACCCGATATTGCATAAAAAATGGAGGGAACGTTAGTTGCCCGGCCTGCGCGCAGGCCGGGCAACTTATTTGTCGTAGCAAAGGCCGCCGCCGTTACCCGTTCGTCCCGTCGGCGTTCTCGTACTGCGGGAACGCGTTCATCAGCCGCACGAGCGATTGGGTGAACGACGAGCCGTACGTATCCCCGATGCGCAGCAGGCCGTTGGGGTCGTAGCTGATACGGCCGTTGAGGTAGAGCAGCTGGCGCGGCTCGCCGTACAGGTCGCGGGTGACGGAATACCAGGTGTCGAGCTTGAAGTGGCGGGGCATGTCCTCGGGCTGCACGCCCGTGACGCTCGCGAGCGAGGGATAGAGGCACAGGCTTTGCTTGCCGAACGCGATCGCGTGGTCGTCGACGACGGGCGCATAGGGGTCGTCCGGCACGGTATAGGGCGCGTCCTTTTCCCGCGTGGCGCCGTCGTATGTGTCGATGTCCGTCATGGTGAACATGAACTGATCGTAATTGCGCACGATCTGTAGCTTGCCCACGAGGTACATGTTGCTGCCTACCAGGTCGATCACCTGCACGCCGTAGTTCGCGTCGATCTCGTACAGGTCCACGGGGGTAAACATCATCCACTGCGTGGTGATGCCCTCGTCGATGTCGCGAAAGCGGATACCGCGCGTGCAGACGGTGTTGTTGCTGAGCACCAGCAGCATGCGGTATATATAGTCGCTCACGCGTAGCTCGTCGTTCACGTATAGCTCGACGCGGTAGGGCACGGTGGCGGACTTTTTAAAGTCCAGGAAGATCTCCGGCGAGCGGAAGGCGGCCTTGCTGTTTTTGTATACCCGGTTGAACACCGTCTTGTCGCGGCTGTCCGGCGTCTCGTTTTCGTCCAGGATGACCTTTAGGCGCACGGTCGACCCCTCGGGCACGCTGGCGTGCACCTGCACCCAGCGGGCCTTAAAGTAGCTGCCGGTGCGGAAAGCCTCGGAGCCCGCGTCGTCTAGATCGCATACGTAAAGGGGTTCGTTGCCCCGCGAGGCCGCGAGCGACGCGGTAGGCAACGCGCACAGCAGCAGGAAAAGCGCAGCGACGAGCGATAAGCATTTTTTCATGGAAGATCCTCCTCTCCTTCTACCTATTGTAACGCATTTTGGGACGCGTTTGTTGCGCGGGCAAAACTTTTTTCATCGCGCCTTGACAGCGCGGGGGAATCTTCCTACAATAGACGAAGAGCACGCGGGAGAACAGGAAAGCGAGGTACGACTATGGAAAAGATGCAGGGCATGGACGGCTTTTTCGTCGCGCTGGTGTCGCCCTTTGACGCGGATAACAGGCTGAACGAGCGGGCGCTGGAAAGCATCATCGAGCGGACGGTCGCGCAGGGCGCGAGCGGCATGCTGCTGGGCGGCAGCTCCGGCGAGTGCTTTTTGATGCGCCACGAGGAGCGCCTGCGTTCGTTTGAGGTGGCGGCGCAGTTTCGGGGCAAGACGCGGCTCATGGCCTCGTGCGCGGCGATCGGCACCGACGAGGCGATCGATTTCGCCAGGCGCGCCCAGGCGTTGGGCTTCGACGCGCTGGTTTCGACGGCGCCCTACTACTTTAAATTCGGCATGGCGAACATCGCCCGTTATTTTAGGGATATCCGCGAGGCGGTCGACCTGCCGCTCTTCCTCTACAACTTTCCCGGCAATACGGGCGTGGAGATCGACTTTACGCATCCCGACATCCGCGCCATCATGACGGACGGCACCATCGCGGGCGTGAAGCAGACGAGCCTCAACCTGCACCAGATCGAGCGCCTGAAGGACATGAACGAGGGCCTTTTGATCTACGGCGGGTACGACGAGGTTTACCTGGGCGCGCGCATCCTGGGCGCGGACGGGGCCATCGGCTCGACGTTCAACTTTACGCTGCCGCTCTTCACCCAGATCGAGGCGGCCTTTGCTAGCCGCGATCTCGAGGCCGCGCGGGCGCTGCAGACGCGCGCGAACAACATCATGCAGGCGCTGGTCGAAAATAGCCTTTTCCCCTCGATCAAGCACATCCTGTGCGTGCAGGGGATCGACGCGGGCGTCTGCCGCCGCCCCTTTCCGCAGCTTACGCCCGCGCAGAAGGCTTATGTAGAGAAGGTCGTGGCGGAAAACCTGTAAAGAAAACGTCGCCAACCCCAGGGGAGGGCCCACCTACAATGTACAGCATGCCAGCGTCCTTCATAAAAGAGGGGCGCGGCTCTTTTTCGCTTTGTCCTGTAGTGCGCCCGCGCTTTCCTCCGTATGGAAGCCACATCGCGGCAAGAAAAAGCCCCCCGGCAGCGTTTAATAGGAGAGTACCCCATTTCAAACGAGGAGGGAACGCGATGAAACGCACCCTTTGTATCCTACTGAGCCTTCTTTGCCTGTCGCTGGCGATCCCCATGGCGTCGGCCGCGGGGCAGGAGGTCGGTTTGTCTGCGCCCGCGGATCAGGCGGAGGAAAACCTCTACATCCAGTCCATCGCCGTGAGCGGCGATACGGCGTACCTTCTGTCGGCGAACGGCTTATACATTTGGCGGGCAGGGGAGGATGCGGCGCAGTGGCGCTTTGCAGAGCAGGGCGGGAACGAGATCCTCATCTCCTCCGACGACGGGGCGGTCTACGCCTACCTGCAAAACGCCGGCGCGCTGGGGCGCGTGAGCGATACGGGTATCGCTTGGGATGTGACGCTGGATCCCGGCTTCATGAGCAGGTCGGAGGACGGCGAGACGATCTACCGCTGGATCGAGAGCGCCTTCGTCATGGGCGGAAAGCTCTACGCCGTGGTCTCGGGCGAAGCCGAGAACGACTACCGTCCGCAGCTCGCGTCGTTCGACGTGGCGACCGGCGCGGGCGCGCGGCTCGATACCGGGGATGCGCAGCTGTCGGCCGTCGTTCCCTATATAGAGGGGAAGCTGCTCGTGACGCGCTGGGAGGACGACGGCCGGCTGATGGCCGCCGTGTATGACCCGCAGGCGCAGGCCTTTGGCGAGACGTTCGGCGTCATCGAGCGGGGCTATGCGGCGGGCGTCAGCTACAGCGCCGCGCAGGACGCGCTCTATTATCTGCAAAACGGCGTCGTCATGCGCCTAGAGCACGAAGGCCAGCCGGAAATCGCCGCGTATCTACCCCAGACGTACACCCAAAGTGGGACGCTGCTCGCGGACGGCCGCTACGCCGCCGTGCTGCAGGACAGTCTTTTCGTCGCCTCGCTCGATCCGGCGGACCTGCCCGAGCGCATCCTTACGGTGCAGGGCAGCGTGAACGACGAGGCGCTCCGGCGCTTTCACCAGATGTATCCGGACGTGCCCGTCATCCCGGCGGAGGCTTACTACGACAGCGCCGAGGGCGTCGCGCAGGCGATCACAGGCGGCGATACGGGCATCGACGTGTTCTCGCTCAGCCTCGCGGGCGGCATGCGCGCGCTGATCGACAAGGGCTACGCGTTGGACCTTTCGAGTAGCGAGAAGATTACCGCGTATATGGATAGCCTGTATCCGCAGTTTTCCGCCGCCGTCAGCACGCGGGAGGGCAAGCCCGCCGCCGTTTATAGCTACGTGGGCACGGACGGTCTGCTGGCTATCGACACGGACCTTTGGGCGCGGTTTGACCTGGGCGAATACCCGAAGACCCTGGAGGAGCTGATCGACCTGATGCTGCTTTGGGAGGAGAAGTACCAGCAGGAGAACCCGGACCTCGCGCTGTACGGCTATTACGGCTCGCACACGCAGCTGGTCCATCTGGCGATAGATAACCACATCCTGCAGAGCAGCCGCGCCGGGCAGAAGGTCGACTTTTCCGACCCGGCGTTCCGGAGCGTCCTTCAAAAAATCGCCCAAATGCCGAAGGTCGCTTTCGATTGGGATCGCATGAGCGAGAGCGAGCAGGAGGAGGCGAACCGCTACTACAGCCGCGTGTTTATCATCAGCGAAGGCAGCGCCCCTTTTAGCGAGGGGACGGCCTCCTGGCAGTCTGAGGACGGCGGCAAGCTGCATATCATGCCCGTGCCGCCCCTTGAGGCGGGGGATGAGGGGGCCTTCTCGCTGTATGGCGAAGTGATGTTCGTGAACCCTCTCAGCCAGAACGCCGACCTGGCGATCGCTTACCTGGAGTGCATGCTCTCCTCCCTGGGGCCGGAGGTCGAGCGAACGCTCTCGCCCGCATCGGACGAACCGGTGCGCATCGAAGGTTTTGACGTCATCGTCGCGGACATGCAGGAGGGCCTTGAGCAGGCAAAGCAGCTACGCGAGGCGGCGAGCGAGGTCGACAAGCCCGATTACGACGCGCTCATCCGCTACTACGAGACATGGCTCGCCAATACGGAGGAAAACCAGTGGCGCATCACGCAGGAGGGGATCCGCCGCTGGCGCGAGCTGGCGCCCCTGGGCGTGCTGGAAGGGGAGATTCCCCTTCTATCCTACGAGGGCGGGGCCAGGCAGATCTACGAGCTGGCGGACCGGTACGACGCCGGACAGCTGGATTTGGACGCTTTCCTGCGCGAGCTGAATCAAAAGGCGACGATGATCCAGCTTGAGGGGGGCTGAGCGAAAGTTTTTCATTAAAAAACCATGAGAAAGGAAAGAAAAACGAAGGAATCGCCGTCATATGGACGGCACAAAACAGGAAAAGCCCGCTTCGGGTCGAATCATTTATAGAATGTCTGCGCGCCGGCGGCCGCGGACGGCGAGATGGAGGAAGGACAATGATGAAAAAGACAATGGCGCTCATGACGGCGCTCGTGCTTATGCTGTCTGCGGCTTGCGCGCAGGCGACCGGTATCGTGATCGGCGGGGGCGGCGGTGGCGTCGCGATCGTCGGCGGCGCCGACGAGGGGATCGCAATGCCCGTGAGCGAGGGGGAAGACGACGGCGAGGTCTCCAACGCCCCGATGATCAAGACCGCGTCCGGCGGAAGCGCGACGATCTTCCCGCGCACGCAGGACGGCGAAACATACGACTACGCAGAGGATTCCGCCGTCAGCGGCGGCAAGCTCTACATCCGCGGCTCGCGCTTGTACGCCTACGAGGGCGGCGCCGAGGAGGTGCAGACGCTCGTCGATTACACGAAGATCGAAAACGGATCGAGCATGCGCTACATCACGCCGAGCAACATGGATGAGATGGAGCTCACCGACGAGCAGCGCGCGCAGTACGAGGCGTACCCGTCCTACCTCGTCTCCGGTGGGGACGCGCTGTACGGCGTCAACGCCCTGAGCGGCGCTTTCGGCCCGGTCGTTAATGGATTCATCCAAAAGACGGTGAACCTCAAGTGGGACGACATGTTCGTCCAGGACGGCGATTATACCTATAACCGCAGCATCGCCGGCTTCGTGCTCACGGGCGGCGCGCTTTACGCCGCGCTGGGGCCACAGTCCAACGGCTACAGCTACAACGAATTCGTTCTGGTCAAGTATGACACGGCGACCGGCGAGCGCACGGAGACTTCGGTCGCGGGCGCGATGTCCGTCGTGCCCTACAAGGACGGCAAGCTGCTGATCGGCGGCTACGGCACGGAAAACAGCTGGGGCAAGCAGCTGTCCGTCTACGATCCGGCGGCGGACGCGGTGGAGAAGGTGCTGATCGCCTCGCGCGAGAACTACAACGACGCGTCCTCTACCGGCCTGGGCTACAACGCGGGCGGCTTTGCTTACGACGCGGCCAGCGACACGATCTACTTCTACCAGGAGGGCGAGGTCTTCGCCACGAAGGACGGCACGGCCATGGAAAGCGTCGCCTACGTGGCGACCAACGGCGTGAGCGACGACGGGGCGGCCGGCATTTTGACGGGCGGCTTCTACGCGATCGAGACGTACGACGGGCTGTACGTGCGCTCGCTCGATCCGGCCAACCGTCCGGAGCGCGCGCTGCGCATCCTGGGCGGCTACATGGACGACACGGCGCGCGGCTTTGCCGACGAGAACCCGAACATCCCGGTGGTGTTCGTGGACCGCTGGCTCTCCGGCGCGGAATCCATCCGAAACGACATGGTTAGCGGCGACAGCAACGTGGACCTCTACGTGGTCAACCTGCGTTCGGGCTTTTCGCAGCTGATGGAGAAGGACTATCTGATGGATCTCTCCGCCTCGCAGGCGCTCGTCGACGACGTGAAGACCATGTATCCCCAGATTACGGACGCGCTCATGAAGGACGGAAAGCTCTACGGCTACCCGCAGTCCTTCAACCTGAGCGCGTGGATGTTCAACGAGTCCGCGTGGGAAAAGCTGGGCCTGGGCGAGCGCCCGACCACGTTCGAGGAATTCTTCGCGGGCCTCGCGGACTGGGAAGAAAACTACGCGGAGGACAACCCCGAATACTGCTACATCAACCTGTATAGCGGCAAGGAGCAGCTCTTCGGCATGCTGCTGCAGCAGTACGTCGCCCAGTACGATACGGGCGAGTCGCCGCTTTCGCTCTCCGATCCCAAGTTCCTAGGCGCCATCAAGCAGGTGGAGGCGCTGGAGCTGCCCACCTACGACTGGTCGACCATGACCCAGGAGGAGATGGACGCGGTCAACGAGCTATTCAACCGCAAATGGCTCTTTGAGACCTACTCCTATAACATGCTGGGCCGCATCTATTATCAGGACGACGACGTCATCAAGAACATCGCGCCGATGACGTTTAACGAAGGCGACGCCCCGGCGATGCTCGTGGATATGAGCGTTTATATCGTCAACCCCAACTCGCCCAACGTGGATATCGCCATGCAGTACCTGGAGTATTGCGCCCAGAATATGCAAAGCGAGATCGATTACATGATCCATCCGGACCGCTCCGAGCCGGTGCGCGATCCGTACTACGACCGCAACCTCAAGGAAATGAAGAAGTATCTCGCCGAGCTCGAGGAGCAGCTGGAAAAGGCCGAAGAGGTCGAGAAGGTCGACATTCAGGCCCAGATCGATTCCTATAAGGAGTGGATCGAGGAGTACAGCCAAAACGAGTGGTCCATCAGCGCCGAGTCGATCGCGAATTATCGCGAGCTGGCGGATAAGATGGTCCTGGGCGAAAAGTCGACCATCCTCTCCTACGGCGGCGACGGCGGCGCGATGAGCCAGCTGCAGGAAATCCTGACCCGCTACTTCGGCGGCCAGCTAAGCGCCGAACAGATGACCCAGGAGATGGACAAGAAGCTGCAAATGATTTACATGGAAAATCAATAATAAGCCGCCGCGCGGATTACTAGCGAAGCCCCGTTCGGCGCGCAACCCCAAAGCCGTCTGCAAGACTGTAATCGTATCGACCGGCATCGCCGGTCGGGCGGGGATTTTTTCGGGGCAAGATGCAATTTCGCTAAGAAAAAAGTCACCCGTAAACTCGACAAAGTGGCGAACGCCACTTTGTCGACACGTTACGCCGCGCCCGCTCAGCGGGCGCGGCGTGGATTGAACGAAGAGAGGACCCTGCGCATGTTCAAACAAAAGCGCATGCTGGCTGTCTTTCTGCTGCCGGGCATGATCGGCCTGCTGATCTTTTACATCGTCCCCTTCTTTGGGGGGATGTACTTTAGCGTGACCGACGGCTCACGGCAAAACAACTTTGTCGGCATCGCCAATTACCTGAGCGTCTGGCAAAACCAGATGTTTCAGACGGGCCTGATCAACACGCTCACCCTGTCGCTGATCTGCGCCCCCGTCATCTTCGTCGCGGCGTTTTTCCTGGCGGCGATGCTCAGGACGCTCGGCGACGCCTCCACGGCTTATCGAAACATCCTGCTCCTGCCCTACCTGATGCCCTCTGCGGCGATGCTGATCCTGTTTTTGATCTTGTTCGATTACGGGGGCCCGATCAACCGGGTGCTGCAGGCGCTGGGCGTAGATCGCGTGCTGTGGAAGGAGAGCGGGATGATGCGCGTGCCCGTCGTCGTGCTCTACGTATGGAAGAACCTCGGCTTTTCGGTCGTCATCTTCTCCTCCGCCCTGCAGGCGGTGCCGGGCGCGCTGTACGAGTATGCGTCGCTTGAGGGCGCCTCTCGCCTGCGCCAGGAGATCTCCATCACGCTGCCCATGATCTCGCCGACCGCCTTCCTGGTGTTCGTGCTGGCGTGGATCAACGCGTTCAAGATCTTTAAAGAGGTCTTCTTTATCGGCGGCGCATACCCCGACATGTCCTGTTACACCCTGCAGCATTTTATGAACAACATGTTCGCCAAAATAAACTATCAATACGTGACTACGGCGGCCTACTCGTTCGCCGCGATCGTGCTGGTGCTCTTCGGCATCCTGTACTTCGCGGAGTCGAAGAAGCGCGTGAGCCTGTAATCGCCCAAGGAGGATCAAACCTGTGCTCAAAAGAAAGCACCGCAAAAAGCGGCATCCGTTTTTGCATCTGTTCCTGGGCGCGCTATCCGTGCTGCTGCTCGTGCCGATCGTCTTCACGGTCTTTTACTCGTTCTTCCCCAAGTCGGAGATGAGCGCGTACCTTAAAATGCGCGATAATTACGATATCGCGCAGCTTTTGCCCATCCTGCTTTCCCCCAAGATCGCGACGCTTCGCCAGTACTATACGATCCTCATCGAGGATCCGACGTACCTCAAGCTGTTCCTCAACTCCCTGCTCTACGCGGGGCTGATCCTCGCGGGTCAGGCGGTCTTCGTGCCGATGATGGCCTATGCGCTCAGCCGGTTTCGGTTCCGGGGGCGGGAGTTGCTCTTCTTCCTCGTGCTGGCGCTCATGCTGATGCCCTTTCAGGTGACCATGGCGCCCAACGTCATCGCGCTGCGAAGTCTGGGGCTGATCAACACCGTGTGGGCGGTCGTACTCCCCATGTGGTTTTCGCCTTTTTACATATTCCTGCTGCGCCAGTTCATGATCGCCATCCCAAACGAGATGTTCGAGGCGGCGATGATCGACAGCGCGGGGGCGTGGCGGTGTTATTTCGCCGTGATGCTGCCCGTGTGCCGTCCGGTGCTCGGCGCCGCGGTCGCGCTCTCGTTTGCGGATAGCTGGAACATGGTCGAGCAACCGCTGGCCTATCTGCAAGACCAAATGCAAATGCCGCTGTCCGTCATGTTCAACAGCCTGACGGAGTCCAACGCGGACGTCGTCTTTGCGGGCGCGGCGCTATATATCATGCCGATGCTGCTCATCTACCTGTACTTCCAAGAGGATATCCTGCTGGGCGTGCAGCTTTCAGAGCTGAAATGAATCGTGCGAAGACGATGTTTTCGCATGAGATGGAGGCAAATTACATTTCGTAAGGGTTCACACCCTTTCGAGCTATCCGTGGGATAATCTGAATGGCGGAGGAACGGATACCATGAAAAAAATCGCGGTTCGCGGGGCGATCATCCTCGCGATATTGGTGGCGTGCAGCATGTTCTTTGCGCAGACGATCGTGACGATCACCACGCCCAAGATCAAGCTCGAAGAGGCGCGTCAGGGCAAGTTTGAGGACAAGATGTCCCTGACCGGCAGGCTTTACTATGAAAAGACGGAGAACGTCACGCCCGAGGGGCTGGAAGGCGGCGCCTCGATCCAGATCGACAAGGTCAAGGTCAAGGCGGGCGACCACGTCGAGGCGGGTACGCTCATCGCCACCGCCAAGGTGTCGGACAGCTACGAAAAGAGCGTCGACGAGGCGCGTGAGGCGCTTTCCAAGGCGTATGCGGATTACCGCGACAACGAGATCGCCTACATCCGCCTGACCCCCAATACGGACTCGGACAAGAACTCCGCCTACCGCCGCGCCGCGGACGCGGAGGTGGCCTTGCAGGCGGCGCAGATCGACCTGCTGACCGCCGCCGCGCAGACCGGCATCGTGCTGCCTGCAGATACCTCCAAGTGGGCGGAGATGATCCAGCAAAGCGGCGACCCGCTGCTCATGGAGAAGATGGAGAGCGTCATCGACAAAAAGCTCGCGCTGGACAAGGCGAACGCCTCCTTTATCGAAACCTACTCCGAGAGCCGCACGAAGAAGGAGCTGTACGAGTTCATTCAAAAGCGCGAGGCCTTGCAGAAGGCCATCGACGAGGCCGAAGAGAAGCTGATCGACCTGGTGGCCAAGAGCGAGGCGCTCAAGAACATCCGCGCGCCGCACGCGGGCTACATCACCGAGATGAACATCGCCGACGGCGAGGCGTACGACGGCAGCAAGGCCGCCTATGCGATGAGCGTCGACTGCGAGCCCGTGCTGCGGGTGGACGTTTCCTCCTCCAAGCGCGAATTCACGGAGGGCATGCGCGCCGACATCAAGAGCGAGTTTGACGACATCAAGTCCTCCGTCACCGCCGTGAAGCGCGAGGGGACGAGCGAAAAGTATCTCTACGTCGAGCTGGAGCCCAACACGGTGACCAAGCTGGGCGGCCTGCGCAGCCTGATGGACAAGGACCTGTCCGTCAAGGTGACGTACAAGGCCAAGAACAACTCCACGCTCGTGCCCGCCTCCGCGGTGCGCAACGAGGGCGAGAACCTCGACTTCGTCTACACGATCGAGTATACTTATAATTTCTGGGGCACGCAGATGAAGGCCGTCAAGCAGTCGGTCACCGTGCTCGAGCGCAGCGATACGATCGTCTCCGTGCAGGAGGACTTGCGCGGCACCAAGCTGTGCGACAAGGAAGACCGCGCCATAGAGGACGGCAAGAGCGTGATGGAATACGTAAATTGACGGGCCTTCGGCCCTGCAGAGGGGGACTTTGTCCCCCTCCGCTGCCACCCCCTGGGAGACGGGGGATTCGGCCTCAAAATCCTGCGGGATTTTGCGGGCGGCCTCAGGTGCGGGTACCCTTTTCGCTCCGCTTCGCTGCGCGAAAAGCGCGCCTTCGCGCCGCGCATGTCGCCGCGAAGGATTGCATTTGGGGAGGCGCGGCCTCCCCAAACCCCTTGAGGGGCGCGCGTCGCTTCGCTTGCGCGGGGGAACGACCCGTGCTGGGGCGCGCATCGCTTCGCTCGCGTGGGGGAACGGGGCGCGCGGGGCGTGTAAACGACGAGCATGCCCGCGCCGCCGTCCCCTTGTAGGGGAGCGCCCGCACCCCGCCCCATTTCACTTTCAGGTGCCGCCCGCTTTGGGCCGCCACCGGCCATAAAGGAGAGGTATTCATGCACAAACGTCCGGCAAAGCTGGCGGTCTTCGTGCTGCTCATCGGCGTGCTGCTGACAGCTTATGCCGTCTATTCGATTTATACCGTTCCAGGGCTTTTGCAGTATGCGGTGGCGGCCGACCCCATCGAACGCGAAGAGGTTCAGGACCCGGACGCCCCCAAGCAGGATGGCAGGCTCAAGCAGCGCATGGATTCGCTGGGCGACATGACCGAGACGGCCCTGGAAGGGGCCGTGACCGTGCATACGCTGTTCGGCTACAGCCCGCAGGCGACCGTCACCGCCGAGGGAGGGGACGCCGCCTCCGGCGCGCTGACCGCCGTGGGCGAGCGCTATTTTGAGCTTTACCCCCGCTATGTGCTCAGGGGGCGTTTGTTCTATCCAGAGGAGCTCGAGGACGGCGCGCGCGTCGCCCTGCTCGACGAGCAGTTCGCGCTCAAGGTCTTCCGCATGGTCGATGTCGTGGGCCGTGAGATCACGGTCGGCGGGCAGGATTACCGCGTCGTGGGCGTGCTGCGCCACACGCGCGGCGTCGGCGAGGAGTCGGAATTCGGCATGTACCTGCCGCTCGCGGCCCTCGCGCAGACGGATTCCGTCCAGCTGCAGACGCTCAATTTCTCCGCCCGTCCGGTCGAGAACGGCGGCGCCATGACGACGTTCAAGTCCGTCGCCCAAGGGTGGATGCCCGGCGGCACGCTGTACGATCTGCGCCAGGAGCAGGTCGGCGCGACCATCTGGACGCGCTTTCTGCTCTGCGGGCTGGGCTTTGCCGTATGGGGCTTTTTCGTCGGGCGCTTTACGCGCGGCGTGCGCGCCTTCACCGCGCGCACCCAGGCCCGCCTGCGCGAGCGGTATATGGCGCAGATCCTGCCCTGGTTCGTCGGCAATATCCTGCTGCGCGTCGTGATCGTCGCGCTGCTCGCGCTCGCCGCAGCGCTGATCTTCAATCAAATGCTCTCTCCGGTCTACGTCTATCCGGAATATATCCCCGCCGTGCTGGTCGAGCCGGAGGACATCGCCTCGACCTTCTGGAAGCTGCAGGGCCAGAGCGGCGCGCAGGTGCTCATCCGCACGGTCGAAAGCATCCGCATCGCTTTCTACGCGGGGCTTTGCCGCTGGGGGGCCCTGCTGACGCTGGCCGGTCTGCTCATCGCCGCGGTCAAGGGCCGCCGCGAGGCGTGAAGGGGGGCGGGTGAATTTGCTGAAAAAGAGCGTATGCTTCCTCTTTTTGCTCCTTTCCGTATGGCCAGCCCATGCGGCGCTGGCGGAAGATTCGAGGATTCAGTCGGATTGTATTCAAATCCGGCCAGAATCAAAGATGGATTTGTCCATGATGCACAGAATGATCTATGAATCCGATAATAGCATAAGATACATGGGCCATAACTGGGCCGTTCAGACGGACATACGGGGGCAGATAAAAGAGGAAATCGTGCTGGAAGATACCCCGTTTGAATCACCGGCGATAGACTGCGTCGTCTCTTTAGATCAAGCGCTCATGGTCGGCGTTTTCGATTCCGGCACCGGCGATACATACATCGGCGTGCAAAGAGACGGCGAAGAAGATTTTCAGTATCGCAAGCTCAACGGGAAAGCCTATCATCGGCAAATGTACGCCGCCCGAGAGGGGATCTTCATCGTCGGCTACGTTGTTCATGATGAAAGGATGTATCTGTGGTACGCGCTGGTAGGCCCAGATGGGTATATTTTTGAGCACGATGAACGGGAAACACGGATGCCTATTTCGGCATTACCGTACGCCTGCGTCACCGATGATGGGTTTGTTTTCTACGTTGGCTATGCCCGCGAGGGCAGGCTGCAGCCCAGGAAAGAGATTGTTTCTATCGATCTCGCCGGGCAGGAGCGGTGGAGAGTCGTACTGCCGGATACAGTGGGTATAAAATGCCTGGCAGCATCGGATGGGAACATTTACGTCGTCGGCATGCGAGCTGCAGGCTTAAACGCATATGATGCGCTCGAGCATAACCGGGCGATGATCCTATGTATCGGCGATAACGGTTCGATTCAATGGGAAGTAAACCCGGATGGCATCGAAAGCTTCTATACGGCGGATGCCAGAAAAGGGATTTGCGTGGCGACGGATTCGGTTCTGGATGACTTGACTTGCTGGTGGCTCTATACTGTGAACCAAAATGGAACGCCGCGCGATATAAAGAAGTACGCTTTGCGTCATGCGCTATATGGTATAAAGCTTCAAGTAATTGGGCCAGACAGGTTGATTATTGGGTTTTCAGCCGGCGGACAGCTTTTTATGGATGTACTAAGCATATAAACGCTGATCGATGAGTACAGACAGAACGAGCAGGCGGATGTTACCGTCTGCTCGTTTCGTGTTTAGACCCAGTTCGGAGTGGCAAATCCACGGACCGTCATATTATGAATGGTACCATTAAAATTTTGGTTCTCATATTTCTTAATCGTATTTGACATATTCCCCTCGACCGTTGAAATTAGAGATCCATTTACTGCGGTCACCAATCCTACATGCTGATGAATCTCTGAATTAGTTTGGTAAAATATCCAGTCTCCGATAGATGGCGTCTTACCGTCTGAAAGCAAACCAAAACGTTTTTCGAAGAAATCTTCGGCTTGACTTACTTTAGCGATATTGCTGCCAGGATAATTAAACGAGGATACACCTGCTGCTTTCATGAGATACGATAGAAATTTTACGCACCATTCATTTGCTGCGATGCCAAGGTGAGCAGGATCAGTATAACCAGCATCAACCATAGATAACCCGATTCGAATCGCAGCGTCCTTTTTATTCTGGGGATAGGTGTTTGTAGGCTGTGCAAAGTCGCTGAGAATATAACCAAACAACCGGCTACTATCTTCGCCGCCCCACAAAATCTTCACCCAGGTCTGTCCATTGGAGGTTCCTGTTCCATCACAAATAGCCAAAGTCCCATTTCTTAGTCTTCCAATATAACTTCCAGAGCTGCTTGCAGTAGGGCGAACATTAACAAGGGGACTAGCCGAAGTAGCATTAGCAATCTTTATGAAGGAGCCGGACACATATGGATTGGATGGCGTACCGCCCCCTTCCGATGTGTGGATGCACAGATCACCACGAATCCATCCGAGGCCACAAGGTGCTTGAATTTTATACCAAGCATAGGTCTTTCCGTCGTCAGAGTTTAAAGCACTTGTTTTCCCCTGAACCTTGTATTTATCAGGAGAATTTACATATCCTAATGTATTACCGGTTTGAGCCGTGCTGCGGACACGGACACTTGTCGCTGATATCTGAATCCAATCACCAGTGTTCGAATGATTGCCAACAGTAGTGGTACTTCCTCCGCCGCCCAGCGTGATATACTGAGAAGACCCCCATCCCGTGCCGAGCGAGCAGCTAATGCGGTAGAAACCCGAGGAGCTTTCCAGAACCTTGACAGCCATGCCCTTAGAGGCGGTAAATAGGATAGAGGAAGAGGTGGAGGGAAGCGCGCGAATATTGAGCGGATCCGAACTCGTAGTAATAGTTGCATTCGTGCCGCCGCCCGTAACGTGAATGTACTGTGACATTACGTAGCCGGAATAGCCGGAATAAACAGCGCGGAACCACTGCTGATTGCTGCAGAGATCCACCTCTACCGTGCTTCCGTCGGGAATAGAATACACGATAGCCCCAGACGTGCTGGCCATACTCCGCAATCGCAGAGCACCGCCGATAACCTTGCCAACCATAAGATCAACTCCTAAATTTAAATTTTTTTGGCATCGGTATCGCTGGCCAGCTTTTCCTTTGCTGTATATAGTATAAGCCTTTTTTGAAAAGTATGGGAGTGAAAAAACTATGCATAAACCGTACATATTTCGCGCAAAAATGATACACGTATCGTTTTGCCCTTTTTGCGGCAGTCAAGGGACGCCGGGAGGCGCGATCCCCCTTGGCTGCATAATCTCTCTGGGCTACGGGCTGGCGCGCAATGCGCGCCCCTACTAGGTCATGTCATTTAAAACCTTACAAGCGAGAGAAGAAATGATATAAGTAGGTACCCCTCACACATAAAAAAACACGGATAGGGTTGACAAAATCTCCATATTATGGGACACTCGCCAATGTGCACGATATGGATTGAACAGGCCAAACGAGGCGGGTTCCTATGAAAAAGTGGCGTGTGCTGTCGTGGATTTCCCTGGGCTGCGGGTTTTTATCTTCTATAATAAGGGACTCGATAAGATGCTCCGTTATTACGCGGCGATTCGTTTCCATATGAATCGGTGAACACTTACGTCGGCGTGGCGCTTATAAATACATCTTCAACGGAACCCATGCGACCGCTTTCTTTGTGCTTACGACGATGTTCGTGCTAGACGCGATTGGTTTATTGATCGTGCATTATGTATCCAAGGAACAACAATAGCCGCATGGCGGAGTGTACGGAGGGCGAAAAATGAGAATGGTTGAAATAAAGGACAGAAATTCATTGTTGATAGAACAGCTATTGGGCGTGTGGGAAAGTTCAGTAAAGGCGACACATCTCTTTTTATCAGAGAATGAAATAGAAGGTATTAAGAAGTATGTACCGCAGGCATTAAATGATATACCTCATTTAATTATTGTAGAAAATGAAAATCAAGTTCCTTTGGGCTTCATGGGGATAGTGGAACAACACCTTGAGATGCTGTTTATCTCTCACGAAGAAAGAGGAAAAGGACTAGGCAAAGCATTGCTCCAATACGGAATAGAAAAATATTTAATTCACGATTTGGCGGTGAATGAACAAAACCCTCTTGCCAAAGGTTTCTATAAACACATGGGCTTCAAGGTTTATAATAGAACAGAAAATGACGAACAGGGAAATCCTTATCCACTTTTATATATGAGCAGGATGTAAGTTCCTGCAAGTTATCTACGCCCGGCAGCGCGGAACTAAAGGGGGCATCGTGGTGAAGAAAAGTGCGCCACTAAGGGCGATGATAGCTTTTTTCGTCGCATTTCTGTCGCTAGCGCCCCGAGGAGGGTTCAGCGAGACAACGCGCTTGGGCGGGGCGTAACAGACAAAACCGGTCGATACGATTACAGTCTTGCAGACGGCTTTGGGTTTGTCTGATTTCGGTGCGTTTTTCGACACCCATGGCTCTCCCTCCGGGAGAGCTGCCGCCCGCGGGCGGCTGAGAGGGCGAAAAGAAAGCGCCTGGGTAGGTTCTCCTCTCGCAGAAAAAAGCATGGCCAGGGTTGACAAAACCCCCATATCATGGGATACTTGTCTGTGTGTGCGGTACGGATTGAACAGGTCAAACGAGGAGGATTCCAATGAAAAAGTGGCGTGTGCTGTCGTGGGTTTCCCTGAGCTGCGGGTGTTTTACCTTCTATAAGGGACTCGATAAGATGCTGCGTTATGACGCGGGCGATTCGTATCCATATAGATCGGTGAACGCTTATGTCGGCGGGGACGCTTATAACTACATCATCAACGGAACCCATGCGACCGCTTTCTTTGTGCTCACGGCGATGTTCGTGCTCGCCGCGATTGGTTTATTGATCGTGCATTATGTATCCAAGGAACAACAATAGCCGCATGGCGGCCAAGGAGGTTTCCCCATGAAAAAGCTGATTTCCCTCGTCCTTTGCGCCTGTCTGCTGGCGCTGTCCGCCGGGGCGGCGCTCGGCGAGGTGCATACCGTCGCCACGCCCGAGCCCAGGATCCCCAGCCTGCAGGACTTTGCGGCCACCACGCTCGAGGGCGAGGAGGTCACGCAGGCGCTGTGGGCGCAGGCCGATTTGACCCTGGTCAACGTCTGGGCGACGTATTGCAGCCCGTGCCTTGCGGAGATGCCCGATCTGGGCGCGCTCGCCGCCGAATATGCGGATGAGGGCGTGCAATTCGTGGGCATCGTGATGGACGTCGTGGATCAACAGCTGCAGATCGACGAGGCCCAGGTCGAGCTCGCACGCGAGATCGTGGAGAAGACCGGGGCGAGCTACACCCACCTGCTGCCCTCGCTGGACCTGATCTATGCGGCGCTGCTGGAGATCTCCGCCGTGCCGACGACCTTCTTCCTGGACAAGGACGGCAACCGGGTCGGTGAGACGTACATGGGCATGAAGAGCGGGGACGACTGGAAGCAGATCGTCGAGGATACGAAGGCGCTGGTGGCGCAGTGACGGGCTTTCTTCGTCGCAACGCCCCGGCCTTGATCGTGCTGGCGGCGGGCGTGTGCATGATCGTCCTGGGCGTGGCCCGGGGCGAGATGCAGACGGTCTGGCGCAAGGCGGTCAACATCTGCATGGAGTGTGTCGGCATTGGATAGAAAGAAGAAAAAGACGGGCAGAGCGCGCACGGTCATCCAGGCGTGCTTTGCCGCGCTCACGAACGGATATGCGCAGGGCTTTGTGCATGGCACGATTTTCAAGGGCGCATCTAAGGGCGTCTGCCTGCCGGGGCTGAATTGCTATTCCTGCCCTGGCAGCCTGGGCGCCTGCCCGATCGGCGCGATCCAGGCGACGTTGGGCGCTCGCAGCTATCGCTTTGCCTTCTACGCCTTTGGCTTCCTGATGGTCGTGGGCGCGCTGCTCGGCCGTGCGGTGTGCGGCTTTTTGTGCCCTTTCGGCTTCGTCCAGGACCTGCTGCATCGGATTCCCCTGGGCCGCAAGCGCAAGACGCTGCCCTTTGACTGGGCGCTTCGCTGTCTCAAGTACGTGTTGCTGGCGCTGTTTGTCATCCTGCTGCCCCTTTGTGTCGTGGACATCGTGGGGCAGGGGCAGCCCTTTTTTTGCAAGTATATTTGCCCCTCGGGCACGCTGCTGGGCGGCATCCCGTTGCTCGCGGCGAACGAGGGCCTGCGCGCGGCGGCTGGCTGGCTGTTTACCTGGAAATTTGCGCTGTTGGCGGCTGTGCTGGCGCTGTCCGTGCCCTTTTACCGGCCGTTTTGCCGCTATCTTTGCCCGCTTGGCGCGCTTTACGGTTTTTTCAACCGCATTGCGCTCTACCGTTACGCGGTGGATGCGGGCAAGTGCACCGCCTGCGGGGCCTGCGCCAGCGCCTGTGGGTTTGGCATCGAGGCGTATAAAAACCCCAACAGCGTGGATTGCATCCGCTGCGGGGCCTGCGTGCGGGCCTGCCCGCACGGGGCGCTGTGCACGACGCTGCACGCGAAAAAGCGCCCGGCGGCGCGAGAGGCCGGGGCGCAGGAGCATGCCTGAGCGAAGGGCTTGCCGGAATGGAAAGAAAACGCTCAAGGGCCTTGCGGACAGCGGGGCTCTTTTCTATATATATAGTGATGATTTTTTGCGAAACGTCCGGGTTTGATCATGCTTTTTTATCCCGTCCGCTTGCCAGACTTAGATGCGGGCATTATAATGTAAGAAAGTGTGAGGGGGGATTTCGGATGAAGGAGGCGTGGCTTGACCGGCTCGCATCCCTGCGCGACGCCCTGATCGCGGGCGCGCTTTCGTGGGGGGCCCGCCTGCTCGTGGCCGCCGCCATCCTGCTGCTCGGCATGGCGCTCAAACGGCTGATTCGCTCGGGCCTGATGCGCCTGCTCTCCCTCAGGCTGCCGCGCCTGGGCGCAGGGCCCGCGCAGCCGCCCGGCGCTTCGCCGCCGGACGTCGCGCGCAAGCATCGCACCCTGGAATCGCTCGTCCTGCACACCTACGACGCGGTCGCCTGGTTCATCCTCGCGGTTGCGGCGCTGAGCAGCCTGGGCGTCAACGTCGCCTCCATCCTCACCGTGGCGGGCGTCGGCGGTATCGCCGTGGGCCTAGGCGCGCAGACGATCGTCAAGGACGTGCTCGCGGGCGTGCTGATCCTGCTCGAGGAGCAGTACGCGGTGGGGGATACGGTCAGCCTCGCGGGCCTCACCGGCGAGGTGGAGCGCATGACGCTGCGCGTGACCGAGCTGCGTAGTTTTTCCGGCGACCTGCACGTGATCCCCAACAGCGAAATCCGTACGGTCTCCAACCACACGCGCAGCTTTCACCGTGCGGTGGTCGATCTGTGCGTCGATGCCCGCGTGCCGCTGGAGCGCGTGACGCGCGTGCTGGAAGAGGCGCTGCAAGACTGCTATCCGGAGGTCTCCGGCCTTATCGACAGGCCGGAGATTCTGGGCGTCACGGATCTGACGGCGGACGGCGTCACGCTGCGCATATGCGCCAAGTGCGCGGCGGGCGAGCATTGGGCGGTGGAGCGCCAGCTGCGCCGGCGCATCAAGGATGCGTGCGATGCGGCGGGGATCGCCCTGTCCATCCCCCAACGCAGGGTATACATGGCCCGTGACACCGAATAGGCGCCGGGCCTTTCTTTTCACGACGAAGGAGGTAGCTTTATGTCGAATCCAAACATCCCGACCCCGCACATCACCGCCAAAGGAGGCGATTTTGCCCCGACGGTGCTCATGCCCGGCGACCCGCTCCGGGCAAAATTCATCGCCGAAACATTCCTGGAAAGCCCGGCGCTCGTCAACGACGTGCGCGGCGTACAGGGCTATACCGGCCTGTATCAGGGGAAGCGCGTATCCGTCATGGCCTCGGGCATGGGTATGCCCTCCATCGGCATCTATTCTTATGAGCTGTTTAACTTTTACGGGGTGGAGGCGATCATCCGCATTGGCTCGGCGGGTATGATCTCGCAGCGCCTCAAGGTGCGCGACATCGTCGCCGGCATGAGCGCCTATACGAATTCGAGCTTTGGCCGTCAGTTTGGCTTCGACGGCAACCTCGCGCCCTGCTGCGATTACGCCCTGCTGGAGCGGGCGGTTTCGGCTGCCCGCGCGCTCGGGCAGGAGCTGGTGGTCGGCGCGCTCTACGCCTCCGATACGTTTTACGACGAGTCGCGCCCCCTTTCAAAGCTGCAAAATCTAGGCGTGCTCGCGGTAGAGATGGAATCGGCCGCGCTCTACCTGAACGCCGCGCGCGCGGGGAAGAAGGCGCTTTGCCTATGCACCATTTCGGATAATCCCTTTACAGGCGAGGGGCTGTGCGCCGAGGACCGGCAGCTGACCTTTACGAAGATGATGGAAATTGCCCTTACGATCGCCTAAGGCGGCTGACAGAGGGGTGAGCGCGATTTTTGTCGAACGATTTTTCGCGCGGAAAAGCAGAAATTGTGTCGAAATACGTTGACGAACGCACGCGAAACGTGTATGCTTGAGGCATGGAAAAATACCTATATACACGTTGAAAATGCTGGAAGATACGCTGAACAGCAAAAGACCAGAGGTGTGAGAAACAGGAGGTCGTCGCATGGAAATGAACAAACAGGAACGCCGGATGCTGAAGCTATTCCGCTCATGCTCCGAAATACAAAAAATCCTCATCTTGGACGCTACGGAAGAAATGGTCGCATCCCAAAGCATTCCCACGATGAGCGCCCCCTGTAAAGAAACCCTGCCCGGCAAGAGCAACGTGCTCCCCTTCCGGCGGAAGAACGCATAATGACGGGTGACTTTATCCTTCGAAAAATTGCATTTTGCGGAGGATAAATCCCGCCCCGCCGGCAAAGCCGGCCGATACGATTACAGTCTTGCAGACGGCTTTTGGTTTGTCTGTCTTCGATGGGTTTTATCAAAAATCTGGCGCGCGCCGCATCGGCGCGCGCTTTTTTGCAGGCTTGACAGGGTCAGATCGGTCTGCTATACTTTTTCTATCGACCGACTGTCTGTCGGTTAAGGAGGCAATATGCGCGTAGTGAAGGATGCCGAGGTGAGAAAAGGCGAGATTCTCGATGCCGCGGCGGCCCTGTTTTCGCAAAAGGGCTTCGATCATACCAGCACGCGGGACATCCTGCAGGCCGTGGGGATCGCGCGGGGCACGCTCTACCATCACTTTAAGTCCAAAGAGGAGATCATGGATGCGCTCATCGCCCGGCATACCGAGCGTCTTCTCGCGCAGGCGCGGCAGGCCGCGCAGGATACGGCGGCGCCCGTTGAGCAGCGCGTCCTGCGCACCGTGATGGCGCTGCATGTGGACGAGGCGGAGGGGACAGACGGCAAGGCGATGCTCGACCACCTGCATAAACCGCAAAATGCGCTGATGCATCAAAAGACGAAACGCATCCTTCTGCGTCAGGTGCCGCAGCTGTTTTGCGATATCCTGAAGGACGGCATCGCGCAGGGGCTCTATGAGACGGCCTATCCGCTTGAATGCATGGAGATGGCGGTTTGCTATCTGGATACCGTGCTGGATGAAGACGTCTTCGAGCTTACGGCGCGGCAGCGGCGGGTCAAGGTGGAGGCCCTGATCTGGGGTCTGGAAAGGCTGCTCGGCGTTCAGGCGGGGCGTTTTGCGTTTATCGCCCAGGCCTTTGGGGAAGGGGACGGCGGCGCCTGAGCGCGCCACAGCTTGCCGCTGCTGCCGGGCGGCTCGTTCGCATGAAATCCATTCGTCAATTGAAAAAGGTGGGGTGTGAATGCAGCGCAGAATGATCCGGCGCAGCGTCGCCGCGAATCGGGCTGTTTTGGCCGTTGCGACGCTGTTTGTCGCCGCGGCCGCGGCCCTGCTGTCGCTTTCGGCGATCCTCTTCCTGGACCTCTTCGGATCGATCGACCGGCTCATGCGGGAGGCAAAGACGCCCCATTTCATGCAAATGCATGCCGGCGCGCTCGACCGGGCGGCGCTCGAGGCCTTTGCCGGCGAGCGGGAGGACGTCGACTCGTTTCAAATCGCTGAATTCCTCAACGTGGACGGCGCGCTGATCCGCATCGGTCAGGGCAGCCTCGCGGCCAGCGTTCAGGATAACGGCTTTTGCGTGCAGAACGAGCGGTTCGACTATTTGCTCGACCTGGACGGCGCGCGCGTGCAGCCCCGGGCAGGGGAGCTATACGTGCCCGTGTGCTATTTGCAGGACGGGACGGCGGCGCTGGGGGATCGGGCGGTCGTGTGCGGGCGCGATTTTAAGGTAGCCGGCTTTGTGCGGGATTCTCAGATGAATTCGGCGCTCGCCTCCTCCAAGCGCTTCGTCGTCAGCGAGGCGGATTACGCCGCGCTCAGGCCCTCGGGCAGCGTCGAATACCTGATCGAATTCCGGCTGAAAGACCGCGCGTCGCTCGGGGCGTTCGAGGCCGCCTACAGCGCGGCGGGGCTGAGCGCAGGCGGCCCTGCGCTCACCTGGCCGCTGTTTAGGCTGATGAGCGCGATTTCGGATGGCATCCTCATCGGCCTGCTGCTGGCGACCGCCTCGCTCGTCGTCCTCATCGCGCTGCTGTGTATCCGCTTTACGCTGCTGGCGAAGATGGAGGACGACCGGCGCGAGATCGGCGTCCTCAAGGCCGTCGGCATGCGCACGGCCGACATACAGGGGCTGTACATGAGGCTCTATGGCGCCGTGGCGGCGGCGGGCAGCGCGTTGGGCTTCGCGCTTTCCCTCTCGCTTAAGGGGCCTTTGCAGCAGGGCATCCGGCTCCATTTCGGCGGCGGGGGCGGGGAGACGGGGGCGCTCGCGCTGGGGGCTATCCTCGTGCTCTCGATGTTCGGCGTGATCCTTGTGTGCGAGCGGCGCATGCTCAGGCGCTTTCGCGCGATATCCGCCGTGCAGGCGCTGCGCATCGGCGCGGGGGAGGAGGCGGCGGGCGGCCGGCGCGCGCTGCGGCTGCGGTTGGGACGCGTGCTTTCCGTCAACGGCTGGCTAGGTGTCCGGGATGTCTTCGCGCGAAGCTCCCTTTATAGCACCATGTTGCTCGTCGTCGTCCTGTCCGCGTTTATCCTGATCGTGCCGCAGAACCTGTATCACACCCTCGCCGGAGAGGGGATCGTGGCCTATATGGGCGTAGGCCGCTGCGACATCCGCCTAGACGTTCAGCAGACCGGGCAAATCGAGGAAAAGGCCGCTGCCGTCGCCGCGGCCCTGGAGGCGGATCCGGCCATCGGCCGCTCTGCGCTTTTGACGGCAAAGACGTTCGGCGTGCGGCTACAAGACGGGTCGTCTGAGCGCATCCGGGTGGAACTGGGCGACCATGTGGTTTTTCCGCTTGCGTGCGCGCAGGGGCGCATGCCCGCGTCGCCGGACGAGATCGCCCTGTCGGCCCTGAACGCCGAAGCCCTGGGCAAGCGCGTCGGCGACCGGCTCGTGCTGCTCAGCGACGCGGGGGAGAGGGAGCTCACCGTTTGCGGCGTCTATTCGGACATCACCCAGGGCGGCAAGACGGCCAAAGCGGTCTTTCAAGCCGCCGGTACGCCGGCTTCCTGGTGCGTGCTTAGCGCGTCCGTGCGTGATCCGGCGCAGCTGGCCGCAACCCTGGCCGCATACGCGCGGCGCTTCCCCTTCGCGAAGGTCTCGGGGATCGACGAATACGTGGCGCAGACGTTCGGGCCGACGCTTCGCTCGGTCCGTACGGCGGCGCAGGCCGCCGTTCTCGTCGCCGTTTCGATGACGCTGCTGGTCACGTTGCTGCTCATGAAGCTGCTGTCCGTCAAGGACAGGCATGCCATCGCGGTGCTGCGCGCCGTGGGCTTTACCCGCGGAGACATCGCTCGCCAATACGCGTGGCGCACCGGGACGGTGCTGGCGGCGGGCATCCTCCTGGGCACGCTGCTGGCCGGGACGCTGGGGGAAGGGCTGGCCGGATCGGCCATCGCCGCGTTTGGGGCGGCCGCGTTTCGCTTTTCGATCGATCCCTGGGCCACCTATATTTTCGCGCCGCTCGCCATGTCGCTCGTAGCGTTCACGGCGACCTTATGGGGGATGCGGGGTGCGGGCGACGTGCGCCTGCAGGAGGCCATGAAGGAGTAAACGATGAAACAATTGTTGTGTGGGATGAACGTTCAGAAGGCCTATGTGATCGGGGATGTCCGGCATCCTGTGCTGGGCGGCGTGTCCGTTCAGGTGAACGCAGGCGAGTTTGTATCGGTGATGGGCCCGTCCGGCTCGGGAAAATCTACGCTGCTCTACGCGCTCAGCGGGATGGACCGCATCGACGGCGGTTCGGTCACGTTCGAGGGGCGGGACCTGTCCGCGCTATCGGACGACGCGCTTTCAGACCTGCGGCGCACGCGGATGGGCTTCGTGTTTCAGCAGCCTACGCTGCTCAAGGACCTCAATCTTTTGGATAATATCATCTTGCCGCTCATGCGGGATCACCGCAGGGACGTCGGGGCCCTGACCCAAAGGGCACGGGAGCTGATGCGGCGCGTAGGGATCGGGGACTTGGCGGAGCGGGGCGTCGCCCAGGTATCCGGCGGGCAGCTGCAGCGCGCGGGGATCTGTCGCGCCCTCCTTTGCGGGCCGAGGATCATCTTTGCGGACGAGCCGACGGGCGCGCTGAACTCCAAGTCGGCGGCGGAGGTCATGGCCCTGCTGTCGCAGATCAACGCGGAGGGCACGGCCATCCTGTTGATCACCCACGATGCGCAGATCGCCGCACGGACGCGGCGCGTGCTCTACATGCGAGACGGCCGGATCGTGGGCAGGACGGACATGCCCGCCTACGATCCGGCGCAGCACGCGGCGCGGGTGGAGGCGATCGCGCGGGAGATGCGCCGGATCGGGATATAGGGCGCATGCCGCACGGCCTAGGCGCCCGAGACGGCGAGGGGCTTACAGCGTTACAGCCATGTCATAAAGGTAAAACTCCAGTTCGCCCCTTTGCCCATTGATCTGGACGGATTGTTTATATTGCTGCCGGCGGACCATGCCTTGGTGCTCATAAAAGCCAAAATTGCAACTGGTATCCGTATAGAGATAGAATTCGCCTATCCTTTCGCTTCTCATATAGGCCAACAGGGAATGAAACAGTTTTTTGCCGATTCCCAGGCCTCTGTACGCCGGGGATAATGCGAACAGAGCGATTTCCCCTTTATATGTTTTACTGCACTGCTTTAGGAGCATGCGATCTACGCCGTCAACGTCTTTGTAGAAGCTCAATAGATCCCTTCCTTCTTTTGAGACGAGCATCTCGCATAAGGCAAATATTTGCCGAAGACGATATGGAAGGGGGGAACGGTGTTTTTCAATGCTCTTTCCCAGAATCAGGCCGACTGGAACACCGTCAACCTCCGCTACCTGTGTAAAGGTCTGATTTGCCAGGCTGGTTGCCAGGTAGACCTTTGCCAGCTTTTTGGCTGTTTGGGGGGTAGCGAACTTATCGTAGTTCCATGTGATTCGTATTACATCTTCCAATGCGGGTAAGTCTTCTTTTTTTAACGCTCTGAGTGTCACTTTGTTTTCCATAGTTCATCTTTTCCTTTCCGTCTGGTGGATGCGCCCTCATCATAAACTATCTAGCAAGTGTAAAGTCAAGGAGTTTTTTTATGAACCAGCGTATCAAACTGACCACTGCGCAATTTGCAAGGCTACACAATGTAAACAGAAGAACCTTGCATTACTATGATCATATCGGTCTGTTTTCGCCGCGATATAAAGGGGAAAACGGATACCGGTATTACGACTATTCGCAGAGCATAGATTTTGCGTATATCCGAATGCTGAAAGAAATAGATCTAAGTATTGAAGAAATCAAAAAAGTGATCCATGCATTCAATGAAGAAGAATTTCTGGATACGATGACATGTAAACAAAAAGAAATAGATATGAAAATTGAAAGGCTAAAAAACATCAAAACAATTTTGGCCCAAAAGCAAGAGCATCTTCTGCTGTGTCGGCGAATAAATGATATGGATATAAAGGTAACCGACCTGAAAGCGGAATACCTGTTGACGGTTCCGTACGACTTTGAAGAGGATAATGCGACCCAAGTTTTTCAATATATCCAGAGCGTTTGGTCTCCTGAGCAGTATAGAGCGGGCGTAGGCAGTTACATTTCTTTGGGAAAGATACAGGCGGGACAGTTTGATAGTTACGACGGGTTGTATGCATTAACGACGGAGGACCAAGGACAAGACAACCCGCAGGACGGCCTTTTATTAAAGCCCCAAGGGATATATCTATGCGGATATTTGAAAGGCGCATGGAATAGGTTGCCGGAGCTATACGGGAAAATGCTTGAGTATGCGCATTTACACCGACTTCATTTGACGGGATATGCCTTTGAATACGGGATCAATGATTTTATGATCGCCAGCGACGAAGAATACATTACGCAGATTGCGATTAGAATCCAATAAGGCCGGTCTGCGTTCAAAAGAAATGGAGGAAAACGATGATGATTACACGCCTTGGGCACATTGCGATGCGGACGCGCGATCTCCCGCAGAGTTTACGGTTTTATACGGACGTTCTGGGCCTGCAGGAGGCTTTCCGTCTCTATGGCGAAGACGGCGCATTGGGCGCCGTGTACGTATATATCGCCCCATATCAATTTCTGGAGCTGTTTGCGAACGGCGAAAGGCCCGCAGAGCGCGGGGCGGACGTGATCGGCGTTTGCCACCTGTGCCTGGAGGTAACCGATATCCACGAGGCGTACGCGCGCGTAAGGGAGCGCGGCGGGCCGCTGGACTCCGAGATTGTCGTCGGGAAGGCCAAATGCCTGCAATTCTGGACCCATGATCCGGACGGCAACCCCGTCGAGTTGATGGCGTTACCGGAAGAATCGCTGCAGGCCCAGGCCACCCGGCGCCTCGCCCCCGACGCAGATTGACTGTTTTCGAGAGAATTTGCGGCTGCCCCGGCGGCAGCCGCGATTTTTACTTTACGAACGGCCCAAAAAGCGGTATGATATAAGAGAGTAGATAGAATGAGGAGGAATGCCCGATGAACGATATGCCCGTCCCCGTGCTCAAGCTCGGGACTGAAGATACGCCGTCCGTCCAACCCGCCGCGCCTGCCCAGGCCGCATCTGCCGCCCAGGCCGCGCC
>JAEYAR010000052.1 GCA_023404715.1 Bacillota bacterium
AAAAATCGGCGCGCGATGAAATCAACGAATACGACGCGCAATCGATGTACTTCGAGGCGTCCTATTACCGGCCGGTCATCGTGAACGCCCAGACGGGCGAGTGCCTGGACCCGACGAGCATGGAGGCGGATCGCAGCCTCTGCCCGCCCATCATCGCGTGGGACGAGGTGAACAAGGGCACGTAAAGCGCGCGAACGGCGAGGAGGAACGTACATGAAACAAATAATTTGGGGCATCTTGACAGCTTTACTGATATGGATGACGGCGCTTCCGGCATTCGGCGATGTCAAAGACGTTACGCTTGCCGGCGACATGGATCGCTCGGGTTACTTTAGCGGCATATGCGAGCTAGAGGGAGCGGCGTACTTGCTCGGCAACAAAGGCGTCTACCGGTGGGATTATACGGGAAGCGAGCCGGAGAGAATTCTCGACCTCAGCTTGAACCAACAGGGCGGCCTGGCCTTTACGCCCCCCGAATCCAAGGTGGAAAGGATGCTCTGGGAAGGCGGAATGCATTATTTGTTTACGGACGGGCAGCGTTTGTATGGCCTTCACCCCTATACCGGGCAGGTCTTTGCGATCGAGGAAGGCGGCGCAAGTCCTTTGGCATGCATCCCTCCGGATCAATTTTTTTATACCGATCAGGAACAGCGGCTGGCAAAAGGGATCGAGAGCCTCGTCTACTCCGCCGGACATCTCTATCTGGCGCTATCCAGCTTTACCATGGAAGCGGGCGATGTGCGTGAGCTCTTCGCATGGGATCTGGTCGCTGCGCAGATGACGCCCATGGATGCTCCGGGGGCACAGGCAGCTTTCCCGGGACCGAAGGGCGAGCTGCTGATCCGCAGAGGAGAAGATGAAGACGGTACGGGAAACGCTCTTCCTCGCACGGCGATTTGGCGCTACGACATCGCAGCCCAGACCTATTTGGAGCCTGTGTGGGATGAAACGATTGAAGCGGGAACGGGGTATGCGTGGCAGGAAAAGGAAAACGCGCTATACTTTACTGGCGGGCAGGGCCGCGTTTTAAAGGTGGTAGGCGAGGGAAAATCGCAGGTCAAGGCGTATCTGCCGCTGCAATTCGGCTCGTCTCAGGATCAGGCGTTTTTTTCTTCCGGCGGTGCTTACGTCTATCTGGGCGCGGGCAGTGTGTTCGTGCGGGATGTTTCCGGGACCGGTGAGCGATTACAAAGCTCCGTATGCATAAACGGGATGCTCGATCCCATGATTGCAATCGCATTTTCGCAGGAACGCCCCGACGTCTCCCTTCGCATCGAACAGGATCGGTCTGACTTTTTGAGCGTACAGGAATCGATGGTTTCCGGAAACACGCAGGTGGATCTTTACATCGTCAGTTCGGCGCGCGCTTACCGGGAAATCCGTGAAAAAGGTTATGCGGCGCCGATTGAGGACAAGGAATTGATCCGGCAAGCGCGTTGCTTTTATCCGGCAGTTCAGGATGCGCTTTTTCAAGATGGGCAGTTAATGGCTTTCCCTGCAAGCTTCTCCGCGCGTACCTGGACAATCAACCGCACCGTGTGGAACAGGCTGGGTCTCGGAGCATACCCCAGGACGTTCGGAGACCTATTCGCGCTGATGCAAACCTGGAATGAACGATATGCCGAGACGTATCCGGAGTACCGGCTGGTAGAGACATACGGCGGCCTGAAAAACATCGTAGCTCTAATCGTCAAGCAGTACCTGCTGCAACATGAGACGGAGGATAGACCGGTTACGTTTGAAGACCCGGCGTTTCGCGAGGCATTGCAGGCAGCCCTTGAAAACAGTGACATGCTCGATGCCCAGGGATCGGAGGGCGCCGCGATCATCATGACGTACCCGCAATACTTTGGCGTTGGGTATAACGACTCTGACGAGGTCGTCACCGTGCCGCCGCCTGCGCTGAACGCGGACGCGCCACAGATGGTCGAAGGGACGATGGAGCTCTTCGTGCTCAACCCGCTTTCAAAGCAGCGAGATGCGGCGCTGGACTTTTTATCCTTTTACGCCGGCCAAATGTCCGACACGGCGCGGTATTCGCTCGATCCCAGTCTCGATGTCCCGACGCGCCCCGACGGCTTTAAACAGGCGCAGGAGGAATTGCTCCAGCGCATCGCAAGGCTGGAGGCGCTGTTGCCGACGGTGGAGGATATCGACAAGACCGACCTGCAGGCGGAGATAGACCGGGAACGGGAACGCTATGACAGGCGGGCGGAGACGAATTGGATCATCTCGCAGGAAAGCATCGAGATTTACCGGGAGTTGGCGAAGCGCCTGGTCATCCCGCTCAAATCGATCTTTACGAACGATCCCCTTAATAGTGTGAACGATCAAGTGATCGATCAGGTGATTCAGCGTTTGGTAGACGGGCAGCTTTCGATTGACCAGTTTATTCGAGAGCTGGACAAGAAAGCGCAGATGATGTTCAGCGAGGGCGCCTGAGCAAAGCGCATAATCAGATTAAAAAGGCCATCCCATTGCGTCTTGCAGGACGCGGGGATGGCCTTTACGACTATATCTGCTTAGGGCATTCTTATTTCATAGCGACACCGGCGCCCGCGCTCTGCTTCTCTGACGGAAGGATTCGGGGCGGCCCGTGGGCCCGGCGATGCCGTAACGGCACTTTTCAATGTGGCATTGGCGTACGACGGTCTCAAAGTGCAGCACGCTTCCGCGATCCACGTGATAGGCGATGTCGATCACCGGCTTGCCGGCTTGCGCAAACGCCTGCGCGGCGGCGAGCATCTCGGGTTGGTCGTAGAGGATATGCCGGTCCGGCAGGAGCAGCACGTCGCTTTCGGCGAGGGCCGCCGCAATGCCCGCGTCGCCCTGCGCCACCAAGCGGCAGCGCTCGATATGGGAAAAGACGCTTTCCGCGGCGTACATGACCTCCATGTACAGGGCATCCATGCCGTAGAGCAGCACGCGCTGATCCGGGCGTAGCTTGGCAATCTGCGTGCTGGTCCGCGAATCGATGCACAGCGTGATGCGCTCGATCTTGTCCGCCTGATCCTCGATGGCGTGCAGCAGCGCGTCGTAAGGGCCCTCCGTGGTGACGATCAGATCGTAATCGTCGCCGAGCAGCGCCGGATGGCGTACGACCTCGCTGAGCAGGAAGCTTTCCAGCTGCACGATCGGCACGTCGGAGAGCACGGGCTCGCTCAGGCGCAGTACCTCGCGGCAGCAGCCAACCCAGGCCACGCGCACCTGCGATTCGTGCCGCGCCCGGCGGCTGACCTCCTGTCGGAGGAGGGAGAGCACCGTTTGGCCGGTGAGGCCCGCCTCCTCCGCCTCGTGTAACACGCCGGAAAGAAGGCTGCGGATATAGCGCTGCTCGAGATCCACGTGCGCCTGGGCGATGTAGGTGCCGCTTCCCTGAATCGTCTGCACACGCCCCATGCGCGCGAGCTCCAGATAGGCGGCCTTGACCGTGCCGCGCGATACGCCGTAGCGCTCGCACAGCGCGCGCTCGGTAGGCAGCCTGTCGCCGCCGCGCAGCACGGCGCGGTCGATCAAGGCGCAGATTTGCTCCACGATCTGCTGATGGATGGATACGCTGCTCTGCTTGTCGATCGTTAAGTGAATCACGCGTGTTCCCCTCCCGTAGGCCGGTTTATTCGCTGTAACGCTCCAGAAATGTGACCTCTTCC
The DNA here is from genome assembly GCA_023404715.1 of Bacillota bacterium. Classification (GTDB taxonomy): domain Bacteria; phylum Bacillota; class Clostridia; order Christensenellales; family Aristaeellaceae; genus Beduinella. The sequence goes on from JAEYAR010000052.1 coordinate 3,651, forward strand.
TGCGCTACATGCGGCCGCTGGGCGCCCGCTACCTTTGGGTAGCCGACGGGCAGCAGCGCTACGGGCTCGATGTATGCCGGCAGGCCCAGCGCCTCGGCCATCTGACGCGGACGAAAGCCGGAGATGTAGCAGCTCGCAAGCCCCAGGTTCACGGCGCCCAGCAGCATGTTCTCCGCGCATGCGGAGAGGTCGAGATAGAGCAGGTTGTCGAGCGCGCGGCGTCCATACCGGCGCATGAGCGGCCGGTGGTCCGCGCACAGGGCGATGATCACCGGCGCGCTTTCGATCCAGCGCTGCGGGGGATTGCTCTCGTTGTCGCGCTGATAGGTCGCGTCGGCGATGGCGCGCTTTTGCTGCGGCGTGCGCACGACGACGAAGCGCCACTCGCGCAGGTTGCCGCCCGAGGGGGCGCAGTGCCCGTAGGCGATCAGGCGGTGTACGAGCGCATCGGGCACATCCGCGTCCGTAAAGGCGCGGACGCTTCGGCGGCCAAAGACGACCTGCTCAAAATCCATAATTTACATTCCTTTCTTCGACAAGAGTTGCGAAAAGTCCTTCACCGTACCGGCGGCGATTTTGGGCGGTGTGGCGTAGGCGCGCTTGGAATGGCGCAGGCCGCAGGAAACGAACATCTCCGCCGCCTTGAGGGCCGTATCCGCGGGGTTCACGACGGGGATGCCGAGCCGTTCTGCGAGCTCCTGCGCGACGTCCAAAAAGCCCAGGGTCATGCAGCCGATTACGAGCACGTCCACGCGGTCGCGGGCCATGGCCTCCAGGCTTTTTTTCACGATACCGTCGAGCAAACGCGCGCGGTCCGACGCGAGGTCGAGCACCGCCGTATCGACGGAGACGACCGAGGCGACGCGGCCCGGCACGCCCGCCTTGTAGCCCAGATCGAAGCAGGATTGATACAGGCCCTCGTCCAGCGTGAGCACGCCCATACGATAGCCGAGCATGGCCGCGGCGTGGTAGGAGACGGCGCCGGGCCCCACGACGACCATGCGCTCCGTGAGCTCACGCATGGCGTCCAACCCCGGGTCGCCCGCGCAGCCGAGAATGGCCGCGTCGTATCCCTCGCGTTCCTTCTGAACGATCAACCGCGCGGCAGCGGGGATCGAGAGATATTCCTCATAGGCGCTTTCGATGGAGCGCGGCCCCTCCTCGACGCAGGCGACGTCCACCTGCGTGCCGGGCGCGGCCCAGGCGCGCAGCATCCGTTCCCTGCGCAGGGCCTCGTCCGGGGGCATGACGCCGGGGACGGCGTAAACGATCTTCATATGTTCGTCCCCCTTATCTGCCGCGCCGGAGCACGCGGCCGGCAAACGTCCTTTGCACCTCGCCGTCTATGACCGTGCGGCGGCCGTTGACGAAGAGCTGCTCCACGCCGGAGGCCACGGTCAGCGGTTTATTGTAATCCACATGGTCCGCGTCCGGGAAGCTGTATTGGGTTAGATCGACGACCGCTACGTCGGCGAAGAACCCCGGGGTGAGCTCGCCGCGGTCCTTGATGCCAAAATGGCGTGCCACCATCGACGTATTGCGGCGGATGACCTCCTCGAGCGCCATGCCGCGGGCGAGTTTGCCCTTGATGAAGAGCGGCATCGCCCCGCGCCGGAGCAGCTCGTACCAGTCGAAAGGGAACTCGGGATCGCCGAGGATCTCGTCGGAGCCCGCGCAGACGTAGGGATTTTCGCGGATGCGCAGCGTATGGTTTTCCATGGTGAAATCGCTGCGCTTCGTACCGCCTGCCCAGAGGGTGAAGTCCTCATCGCTGGCGAGCAGGTCGAGCAGGAATTCCTTGGGGTCCATATGGCGTTCGGCGGCCAGCTCGGCGACGGTGCGGCCCTCCAGGGCGGGATCCTGCGTGCGGCATAGGATCGTCGTGTGATGGTCGCGATCCACAAAATAGGGGTCTTTGCGCAGCAGCGCACGGCCTTCCGGCGTGCGGATGGCTTTTTTGATGCCGTCGAGCCCCTGGTCGAACAGGGCGTCGCAGGTGGACATCATGAAGAGCAGCGCGCGGTCCTTGCTTTGCAGGTGCGCGGTCGAGCCGGGGATGGTATCCACCAGCACGCGCCCGCCGCGCTCGGCATACGCCTTGACCGCGTCGAATGCTTCCGGGCAGCTCGGGCGCAGATGGCTCACCTGAATCTTGGCGCCGGAGCGCTCGCCGACGGCGATAAACTCCCGCGTGGACTCGAGGACGCCGATACTGTGGCGCAGGTGCGCGGCGGCGACGCCGTCGTACGCGCCCACGACCTTGGCGACGCGCACGAGCTCGTCCGTGTCCGCATAGCGCCCGGGCACGTAGTCCAGACCGAAGGAGACGCCGAAGGCGCCCTGCTCCATATTGTGGCGCAGGATGGCCTCCATCTCCTTCTCCTCCGCCTCGGTGGGCACGCGCTTATGCGCGCCGTGCATCACCGTCCAACGCAGGGTGCCGTGGCCCATGAGCGTGCACAGGTTCATGTTGGTGCCCGCCCGCTCCATGGCTGCCTGATAACCCTCAAAGTCGTCCCACTCCGGGAAGCGCTGCTTATACACCTCGCGCTGGCGCTCGCTCATCAGGCCGTTTCCGTAATAGTATTCGATGATGTTTTCGAGCGGACCGGGCGCAATGGAGTGGCCGCAGTTTCCGTTCACGGTGGTGGTGACGCCCTGCGCCATGAATAGCGCGTACGTGCCGTCCACCAGGCCGATCCACTCCTCGTGCACGTGCGGGTCGATGAGGCCGGGGATGACGGCCTTGCCCGCCGCTTCAATTTCCGTGCGCGCGGCGCCCTCGATGCGCGGGGCGATCGCCTCGATGCGGTCGCCTTTAATGCCCACGTCCGCGATCATGGGCGTATTGCCCGTGCCGTCGACGACGAGGCCGTTTCTGATGATGACGTCCATAAAGATCCCCTTTCTGTGACAGAGCGGTGATTAGCAGCGACCGTGGCGCAGCAGCTTGCCCGCATAAGGGCGGAGCAGCGCGCCGCCATCCAGCGTGACGGCGCCGTTGACGAGCACCGTGTGCACGCCCGTGGCCATGGTATGGGGGTTGCGGTAGTCGATCGTCTCGGGATCGGGGTAACGGTAGGCTTCCAGGTCCAAGATCGCGATGTCGGCCCAGTTGCCTACGGCGATGCGCCCGCGCTGCGGGATGCCCAGGTGGTCCGCGATCATGGAGGTGTTGCGGCGCACGATCTCTTCGGCGGAGATGCCCGCCGTGCGGTACATCTGGTAGAAGATTGGCATCGCGCCGCGCCGCTGCAGCTCATACCAGCCGCCCATATCCTCCGGATCGCCCATGAGCTCGTCGGAGCCGACGCAGACGTAGGGGTTTTGCATGATGCGCGCGTCGTGCGGGCGATTGGGGAAGTCTGCGCGCGCCGCGCCACCGAGGTAGAACGTATACATCCGATCGTCCGCGAGCAGATCGCAAAGCAGCGCGTCCGGATCTACGTGGAGCGAGGCGGCGATGTCCGCGACGCTCCGGTTTTCGTATTCCGGCACGTCGCTCGAGACGATGAAGAGCTTGCTCCTGTCTTTGGGGAACATGTAGGCGTCGCGCAGCACCATGGCGCGGCCCTCGGGCGAGGCGAGCGCCGCCTTGACGCCCGCCTCGCCCCGGCTGAACAGCGTGTCGGAGACGGCGACGATGAACTGAATCATGCGGTCCTTGCGCGTAAGGTGCCCGGTCGAACGCGGGATGGTATCTACCGCGATGCGCATGCCCGCGTCCCCCGCCGCCCGGATGGCCTCGAACGCCTCCACACAGGTCGGCGTCAGGTGCGAGAGCTGCACGCGCGCGCCCGTGCGGCGGCCGACCTCGATGAACTCATCCGTGCAGGCCTTGATGCCGATGTAATGGCGCAGGTGCGCCGCCGCGACGCCATCGTATTCGGCGATCACGTCTACGACGTCGCACAGCTCGTCCGTGTCCGCGTAGCGGCTGGGCACATACGTGAGGCCGAACGATACGCCCCACGCGCCCTGCTCCATATTCCGGCGCAGGATGGCGTCGATTTGCGACTTCTCCTCCGGCGTGGGCCTGCGGTCCAGCGCGCCGCCCATCACCGACCAGCGGATGGTGCCGTGCCCCTGCAACGAGGCCATGTTCATATTGCAGCCGCATCGCTCAAAGTAGCGCGCATAACCGTCAAAGTCCGTCCATTCGGGGAATCGTCCCGCGTATCGTTCGCGCTGTGCATCGGAAAACAGGCCGTTATGCCAGTAATACTCGACGGCCTGCCGCGTCGGCGCGTTGAAGATCGCGTGGCCGCAGTTGCCGTTCAGGCAGGTCGTCACGCCCTGGCGCAGGAAGAGCTCCATGCCGCCGTCGAGCAGGCAGACGTACTCCTCGTGCACGTGCGGGTCGATGAGGCCGGGGATGACCGTCAGGCCTGCCGCGTCGATCACGCGCGCGGCCTCCAGGGATAGCTTGGGCGCGACCGCGATGATTTTGCCGTCCTTTACGGCGATATCGCCGGTAAAGGCCTTTTGCCCGGCGCCGTCGATGACCGACCCGCCGGTAATGAGCACGTCTACCATGGAATGCTCCTCCTTATCGCATAGGCTTTTTGCTTACTCTACCCAGACCTCGCGCAGCACGCGCAGGGCGTTGAGGCCGATGACCTTGCGGATATCCTCGTCGCTGTAACCGTGCGCGACGAGCCAACGCAGGATGTTGATGGAGGCCTCCGTCGGATTTTCCAGGCCCTTGACGAAGGGAACCTCCCGATACGAGTCGGTGGTGTTGTGCGTATCGCCCGTAGCGAGGCTGCCGGCGAAGAAGTGATGCAGGCCGACATGGTCGCCGTACAGGCCGTCGGTGCCGAAGGACACGTGGTCAATGCCTACGAGGTTCGCCGTGTATTCGAAGTGCTCCATGTACGAATCGAGGTCGTGCGTCATGTGCGTGCGTGTCATCGTCGTATGCGGCGCGGCCTCAATGCCGATGACGCCGCCGCGCTGCGCGCAGGCCCGCAGTACGTCGTCGCGGCACAGACGCTTGGACTCCCAGAGGGCGCGCGCGCCCACATGGCTGAGGATGATCGGCTTTTCGGAGCACTCGATGGTGTCCAGCGTGGTCTTCGGGCCCGCGTGCGAGCAATCGATCAGCATGCCGACCCGGTTCATGCGGCGCACGGCCTGGCGGCCAAACTTGGTGAGCCCGCCGTCGTGCTCCTCCTTGATGCCCGAGCCCAGAGCGTTCGATTCGGAGTAGGTGACGCCCATCATGCGCACGCCCAGGCCGTATAGCACGTCGATGCGGTCGAGTTCGTTTTCGATAGGCGCGGCCCCTTCGAGCACCGGCACCCAGGCGATGCGGCCCTGTTCATGCGCGCGCAGGATGTCCGAGACGCCGTGGCATTGAATCAGAAAATCCTGATGCATGAGGTCGCACATGCGATTGCCCATATCCACGAGGATGTCTTCAAACTTCCAGCCGTTTTGCGAGACGATGTGGCAGGTGCCGTCCATCATGTTGTCGAACACGCAGTCCAGATAGCTGTAAGAGAGCGCCTCATAATCGCAGCTCTCGCGCCCCGCACGCTCCAGCTCCGCGAGTTCGGAGATGTCCGCGGGGGTGAGGTTCGGGTGCTCGTGCAGCGCGATGTAGACGCTGCTTTGCGCCAGGCGCAGGCAGCGTTCTTCCTGCGCGGGGGTGAGGGGGAGCAGATAGCGCCCCGCCCAATCCCACCTCGCGAGCTTAAAGGCGGGGTAATCCACGCCGGGGGTGAGGTAATCATAGGCTTTATAGCCCTTGTAGGCGGTCTTGATGCCCATAGTCGTATCCTTTCAAAAAGGGAACCGTCCCGCAGGCGGGACGGCCCCGGATTATGCGGCCAAGGGGCGACTACTTGATTTCGTGCACCCGGACCAGGTCCTTGACGTCCAGGATGCCGTACAGGCCGGGCGTCGCAGAGAATCCTTCGAACCTCTGCTTCGAGTAGCCGTAGGCATTGACGCGCACGAGCACGTTGATCGTGGGCAGCTCCTCGACGAACAGCTGCTGGAACTCGAGCATCTTGGCCTTGCGCGCCTCGGCCTCGGGCAGGGTCTTGACATCCTCGAGGATCGCGTCGATGGCTTCGTTTTCATAGCACATGAAGTTCAGCGAGCAGGTCGAGTGATAGATCGCGTCCAGCGCCATGTCGGGATCGTCGATGACGCCCCACTCGATGTAGTTGATGTCGTAGTTCTTGTTCTTCGTGACGATGTCCGTATAGGTCGCAGGCTCCACCAGGCTGATCGTGATGTCGATGCCGGCCTGCTCGCAGTTGGACTTGAAGATGTTCGCGATGGCGTCGATGTTGGCGGTGGTGTTGCGGCAGATGAGCGTGAAGGCGAGCTTGTCGCCGTTTGCATTTTCGCGCACGCCGTCGCCGTCCTTATCGGTATAGCCCGCCGCCTCCAGCGTGGCCTTGGCCGCATCAATGTCAAAGGCGGGGAACTCGGCGGCTCCCTCGGTCAGCGCGGTGTATACGGGGGAGATCGGCGTGTTCATCGGCACGCCGCCGCCCTGGATGCCGATGGCGATGAGCGCGCCGCGGTCGACCGTCTGCGTGATGGCCTTGCGCACCGCCGGGTCGGCGAGCAGCGGATTTTTGTAGCAGAAGGAGAAGTAGCCGTAGCCCAGGGACTGCACCTTCTCCACGCCGTACAGGTCGCCCTCGGCTTCAAGCTGCTGCTGCACGGCGACGGGCAGCGCGCTGGAGGAGCAGTCGACCTCGCCCGACTTGATGGCCAGCATCAGGGCGTTGGCGTCGCTGTAGACGCGGAAGACGAGGTGCTCTACATAAGCGCCCACGCCGTCGTTCGCCAGGGCCCAGTCCGGCACGCGCTCAAAGCTGTAGTACTCGCCCTTCGCGTAGTCCGTCAGCTTGTAGGGACCAAAGCCGACGGTGGGGATTTCGGCGTTGTTCAGGTCTTCGATATCTTTCATCAGGTGCTCGGGCATGACGTCGACCCAGAAGCCCATGTTGGTCATGAAGTTGACCATCGGCTCGTTTAGGGTATACTGCACGGTGAGCTCGTCGAGCGCGACGGCCTCCTTCACCATGCTGTAGTAGTCGGAGCCGAAGTTGACGCTGTGCGTGGCGCAGTAGTTCGCGGTGAAGGCGAGGTCGTCCGCGGTGAACTTCTCGCCGTCGTGCCAGAAGAGGCCGTCGTGAATCTTGGCTGTCCACACGGTGAGGTCGTCGTTAGACGCCCAGCTTTCCAGCACATAGGGCACTTTATTGGCGTCCGCGTCGAAGACGACGAGCGCGGGGCGTAGGATGTTGGCCAGCATCGAGGCGTTCATGTCGTTGGACGTCCAGGAATCCAGCGCGTAGGGGTCACCGACCATGCCGACGGTCAGGGTGCCGCCGACGCGGGATGCATCCCCCTCAGCCAGCGCGGGCGCGCCGGTCAGAGAGAGGGCCGTCAGGGCAGCGAGGAGGATGGAGAGGAACTTTTTCATGCCGCATGTCTCCTTTTCATTTGGTTTGCCAAAGGGGCGGCGGGCCGCCCCGGTGCCGCTTTACTTGACCCAGACCTGATCCAGAACGCCGAGCACGTTTGCGCCGATGACCTTGCGGATATCCGCGTCGGAGTAGCCGTGCCCTACCAGCCAGCGGACGATGTTGATCGAGGCTTCAGTCGGGTTTTCCAGCCCCTTGACGTAGGGCACCTCGTCGTACGCCACATCCTTGTTCTTCACATCCTGCGTGGAGAGGCTGGCGGCGAAGGCGTGGTGTAAGCCGACATGATCGCCGTAGAGCGAATCGATGCCGAACGACACGTGGTCGATGCCCACGAGGTTTGCGATATACTCGAAGTGCTCCATGACGGAGTCGATATCGTGCGTGTTGTGGGTCTGGGTCATGGTGGTGTGCGGCGCGGACTCGACGCAAACCACGCCGCCGCGCTCCGCGCAGGCCTTCATGACCGGATCGGTGAACAGGCGCGACGAATTCCACAGCGCGCGCGCGCCGACGTGGGTGAGCATCGTGGGCTTTTCGCTCGCCTCGATGACGTCCGCGCTCGTCTTTTGGCCGCAGTGAGAGGTGTCGATCAGGATGCCCAGCTGGTTCATGCGCCGGACGACCTGGCGGCCGAACTTGGTGAGGCCGCCGTCGTGATCCTCCTTGAGGCCGTTACCGCAGGCGTTGGATTCGGAATAGGTGATGCCCATCACCCGCACACCGAAGCCGTAGAGCACGTCCAGGCGGTCCAGCTCATTTTCGATGGGCGTGGCGCACTCGAGCACCGGCACCCAGGCGATCTTGCCCTCTCGCTTGGCACGGTAGATGTCCTCCACCGTCTTGCACTGGATCAAAAAGTCCTGGTGGTGCAGGTCGCAAAGGCGCATGCCCAGGTCGTGGATGACGTCCGTCCACTTCCAGCCGCTCCTCGAGGTGATGTTGCACGAGCCGTCCATCATGTTGTCAAATACGCAGTCGATATAGCTCTCGGCCAGCGCGTCGTAGGCGCAAAACTCACGGCCCGCGTTGTGATATTGCTTGACCTCGGCCATGTTCTGGGTGAAGTAAACGGGGTGCTCGTGCGCTGCGATGAAGATGTTATCCCGGACGACGCCCAGGACGCGCTGCTCCTGTTCGGGGCTGAGCGGCACGCGGTAGTCGCCCGCCCAGTTCCATTTGGGCAGCGCGTACACCGGGTAATCCTTGCCCGGCTCCAGATAGTCAAACGCCTTGTAGCCCTTATAAGCCTTTTTCACTTTCATTCTCCTCTTTTCGGTTTGTTATTTTCTGCGCCTGACCGGCGCGGGAAACCTATTTAGCGGTTCTTGGGGTTTAGGGTGTCGTTGATGGCGTTGCCCAGCAAATTGAAGCATACGACGTAGCCCATGATGGCCACGCTCGGCCAGATCCACCACCAGATGGGGTTAGGCGTCTTCACGAGGGCGCCGGTATCCCAGGCTTTTTTGAGGATGAGGCCCCAGCTCCAGGTGTTCGGATCGCCCAGGCCGAGGAAGCTCAGGCCCGATTCGCTCAGCACGGCGGTGGCCATGACGAGGGTAAGGTTGACCATGACCGGGCCGATGATGTTGAGCAGGATGTGCCCAAAGAGGATCTTATGGCTCTTCACGCCCAGGCAGCGGGATACCTCGATGAACTGCATCTCGGATGTGCGCAGCGTCGCGTTGCGCGTGACGCGGGCCAAGGAGGGCCTGGAGAGGATGCCGATGACCACCGCGACGTTGGTGACCGATGAACCGGCGACAGCCGCGATGACGATCATGAGGGGCATCATCGGCATGGTCATGAAGATCTCGATGAGCGAATCGATGATCGCGCCGAGGCGTCCCTGGAAGTAGCCGCTGACGAGCCCCAGCGGGATGCCGACCGCGGCGGCGCACAGCACCGCGACGATGGAGACGTACACGCTCGTGCGCGCGCCCCAGACGATCTCGGCCATGACGTCAAGCCCGAGGTTGTCCGTGCCCATCCAGTGCTGGGCGCTGGGCGCCGCCTCGATGTTCGCGCTGTAGCCCTTGGGATAGGGGGCGATCAGCGGGGCGCAAAGGCCCAGCGCGACGATCAGCAGAACGCCGCACAGCCCGATGAGGCCCAGCTTGTTCCGGCGAAAGGCTTGAAAGAACGTCCTTTGGTTCATGCGTGGCCACCTCCCAGCTTGACGCGCGGATCGATCCAGGCGAGCACCAGGTCCGTCAGGATGTTGATGAGCACCGTGGTGACCGAAAGCAGCAGGAACGCGCCCTGCAGCACCGGATAGTCGAGCGTGGAGACGCTCTCGAAGATGAGGCGGCCGACGCCCGGCCAGGAGTAGATGCTCTCGGTCATGATCGCGCCGCCGACCATGCTGGCGATCATGATGCCCGTCGCCGTGACGGTGGGGATCATCGCGTTCTTGAGCGCGTGCACGCGGGTGACGTATCGCTCATCCCAGCCCTTGGCCTGGGCGGTGCGGATGTAGTCCTCCTTCTGCACGTCGATCATGGAGTTGCGCGTGTAGAGGATGATGGTGGTGCAGTTGCCGATGAACAGCGTAAAGGCGGGCAACAGCGCGTGGCGCATGACGTCGAGCGCGAAGGCGAAGCCCTTTGCGGGCGGCGGCGTATAGGCGCCGCCGGTCGGCAGCCAGTGCAGCTTATAGCCGAACAGGTAGAGTAGGGCGAAGGAGAGAAACGGGATGAAGATGGAGATGCCGATCATCGTAATGACGTTGACGAAACGGTCAAACAAGCCGTTGCGGTGCTTGGCCGCCTTGAGCCCTACGGGGATGCCGACGATAAGCGACATCGAGACGCTGATGAGTAGCAGCAAGAGCGTCCAGGGTAGCTTTTGCATGAGCACGGTGGAGACCGCCTCGCGCGTCTTAAAGGAGACGCCGAGGTTGCCCTGCAGCAGCTGACCCAAGTAGTTGAAATACTGCACGACGAGGGGTTTGTCCAGGCCGAACTGCTCCGTCATCTTGGCGACGGTCTCGGCGCTCATCTTGGGGTCGATCAGCATGCTGACCGGGTCGGCCGGCATGAGCCGGAGCAGGAAGAACGTGAACGTCACGGATACGAAGACCGTGAGAAGGCCGCGGCTAAACCGCCGCATTAAATATTTGCTCAAGACGGACTCCCTCCCATCCGGTCCTCGTCGTAGTAGGGGCAGCGAACGAAATGGCCCGGCGCGATCTCGGTGAGCTGCGGATGCTGCGTCTCGCATGCCTTGCGCGCCTTGTAACACCGGGAGCAGAAGCGGCAGCCCGGGGGCGGGTTGATCGCGCTGGGGATGTCGCCGCGCAGCAGGATGCGCTCGCGCTTTACCTGCGGGTTGGGATCGGGGATGGCGGAGATGAGCGCGCGGGTATAGGGGTGCGCGGTGTCGGCAAAGAGCGCCTGCGCCGGGGCCATCTCCATCATCTCGCCCAGATACATGACGATGATGACGTCGCTGATGAACTTGACGACGGACAGGTCGTGGCTGATGAAGAGGTAGGTGAGGCCGAAGGCCTCCTTCAGCTCGCCGAAGAGGTTGAGCACCTGGGCCTGCACGGACACGTCCAGGGCGCTGACGGCCTCGTCGCAGATGATGAGCTTGGGGTTCATGCACAGCGCGCGGGCGATGTTGATGCGCTGGCGCTGGCCGCCGGAAAACTCGTGAGGAAAGCGCTGCGCCGCCTCGGGCGGGAGTCCGACGCGCCGGAGCATCTCCGCGACGCGCTCGCGCGTTTCAGCCGCGCTTTTGCAAAGACGGTGTTCGCGCAGCGGTTCGGCGATCGCCTCGCCGATCTTGATGCGTGGGTCCAGCGACGCGTAGGGATCCTGAAAGATCATCTGCAGGTCGCGGCGCACGAAGGCGGCCTCGCGCTCCCGCAGGGGCAGGATGTCCCTTCCTTCATATTCGACCGAGCCGGACGTCGCGGGGATGAGCTTTAGGATCAGCCGCGCCAGGGTGGACTTGCCTGAGCCGGACTCGCCGACGATGCCGATCGTCCGCCCTCGTACGACGTCGAAGTTCATGTCGTCCACCGCGTGCAGCAGCAGGGGCTTTGAGAAGAGACCGGAGCTGACGTTGAAGTGCTTCGTCAGCGCGCGGACCTTGAGGATCGTCTCTGTCTGCGCCATTATGCCTCCCCCTTTCCATCCAGATAGCAGGCCGCCTCGTGCCCTGAGCCCACGCTGCGGCAGGCGGGCGCCCGCTCGCTGCAGCACGGCCTCGCGTGCGGACAGCGCGGGGCGTAGCGGCAGCCGGGGGTAAATGCCTGCACCATCGGCACCGTGCCGGGGATGGTGTACAGCGCCTTTTTCTCGGTCGTGAGCGTGGGGATCGCCGCGAGCAGCCCCTGCGTGTAGGGGTGCGCGGGATGCAGGAACACCTCGTTTACCGTGCCCTTTTCTACGATCTGCCCGGCGTACATGACGACCACCTCGTCGCATACCTCGGCTACGACGCCCAGGTTATGCGTGATAAGCATGAGCGAGCCGCCGGACTTGAGGCGCACCATCAGGTCGAGCACCTGCGCCTGGATGGTCACATCCAGCGCGGTGGTGGGCTCGTCGGCGATGAGCAGCTGCGGCGAGCAGGCGATAGCCATGGCGATCATCGCCCGCTGGCGCATGCCGCCGGAGAACTGATGCGGATAGTTGCGAATCCGCTTTTCCGGGTTGGGAATGCCGACCTTGGAGAGCAGGGCGAGCGCGCGTTCATGCAGCTCGGCCTTGGAGACGGCGGGCTCGTGGCGGCGGATGACCTCCTCGATCTGAAAGCCTACAGTCAGCACGGGGTTGAGCGACGTCATGGGCTCCTGAAAGATCATGGAGATCTCGTTACCTCGGATGGCGTACATCTCCTGCTCGGTCTTTGCGAGCAAATCCTGCCCGGCATAGACGATTTTGCCGCCGGCAGCGCGCGCGACGGGCGGCAAAAGCCGCATGACGGAAAGACTCGTCATGCTCTTGCCGCATCCCGATTCGCCCACGACGCCGACGGCATGCCCCTCCTCGACCGAGAAGGAGATATCGTCCAGCAGGTTATACGCTTTTGCGTTGTCGTCGATAAGGTCCAGCCGAAATTGATCGAACTTCAAGATCTCGCTCACGACGTTCCCACCCTTCCTACAATGCTACGTCGTCGTCAGCCACAATCCGTTAAGATAGGCTTTGAAAAATCAATTATACCAATTTTTCTTAGAATTGTCGCTTTCTAGACGGCAAAATGCTCCATTCTGCAAATGAAATTCATAAAATGTGCGTTTTAAAACGGTTTATCGCATTATATCACTCTTTTTGAAAAAAGAAAAGACTAAAAATGCAGAAACGGCAAATCTTTTGATTGCCGGGTATCGTAAAGTGGTATAGACAACTTGATCTATGTGATCGCTGGAGGTTTATGAACGAGTCAAGGTTGACGGGCGCGAATCACCTGTTGCCGGATGGAATACGCCGTGGTATCATAATGCCACAGGAAGGAGGAGAGAGTATGCCGCAATGTATTCCCATCCGAGATTTGAAGAACACGGCTGAAATTTCGCAGATGTGTCAACGTGCCAAAGAACCGATAACGATTACGAAAAATGGTTATGACGACATGGTGATTATGAGCGCCAAGATGTACGACAAATTGCGGCTGTACAGCGTTTATGAAAAACTGCTTGAAGCCGAAGATGACATCACAGACGGCAAGGTTTCGGATGCTCATGCTTCCCTACAAAAGCTGAGGACTCAATATGGCTTATAAGCTGCAAATATGCGCCCTCATTTCAAGCGCCTCCAGCGCGAGGTGGTTTTTCTTTACCCTAAAACAGAAGGCGGAATCGAATGGTTATGTTCCCATGCAAAAACAAAGCGCTGTGTTAAGGGCAAACACAGCGCGTAAATACACAGCTTGATTGGAGACGTCCGCCTATTTTCCGCCCGTCATGGCGATACCCTCGATGAACTGGCGCTGGAAGACGAGGTAGAGCGCGACCATGGGGGCCATGGCGAGCACCGAGCCGGCCATGAGCACGGGGAAGTTGGTGGTGAACTGCCCGCGTAGCGTGGAGAGGCCCGAGGAGAGCGTCATGCGGCCAATATCGCTGTTGCAGATGAGCGGCCACATGAGGTCGCCGTAGGCGAAGACCGCCGTGAAGACGGCGAGCGCCGCGAGGGCGGTGCCGACGAGCGGCAGCGTCACCTGGACGAAGATGCGTCCCTGGCTGCATCCGTCGATCTTCGCCGCCTCGATGAGCTCGTCCGGGATGCCCATGAACGCCTGGCGCAGGAAGAAGGTGCCGAAGGCGCTGACGAGGCCGGGGAAGACGAGCGCGAAGAGGGTGTTGGTCAGGCGCAGGTCGGCCAGCATCTGATACTGCGGGATGATGAAGATCTGCGAGGGCAGCATCAGCTGCGTCACGACCACGGCGAAGAAGAGGCCGCGCCCGCGAAAGGGGATCTTTGCGAAGGCGTAACCCGCCATGGCGCTGAACACCACCGCGCAGACAATGCGCCAAAAGATCATGAGCGCCGTGTTGATGTACAGGTTGGTAAACGGCAGCATGGCGAGCGCCCGCACGTAATTTTGCGTAATCAACGCGTCGGGCAGCAGCGTGGGCGGGACGCGCATGCTCTCCTCTACGGTCTTAAGGCTGGTCAGCACCATCCAGAGGAAGGGGACGACCATGACGGCGGCGCCGAGCAATAGGAAAAGATAGACGAGCAGGCGGCCGCGCCGGCGCGTGTGGGCGAGAGAATGCATAAGAGCCTCCAATCTAGGCGTACACCACGTGCCTCTACGACTCGTAATGCACCCATCTTTGCTGGCTGGTGAACTGGAAGAGCGTGGTGACGCCGATGAGCAGCACGGTCCATACGACGATCGCCGAGCCGAACCCCTTATCGCCGATGATGAACGATTCGCGGTAGAACAGGTACATGAGCGACTGCGCGTAGGGCAGAGCGGGGTTGCTTTGCTCTACCATCATGTAGATGAGGTCGTAAACCTTGAGGGACGCCATCACGCGCAGGATGATCACGAAGAAGAGCGTAGGCGAGATCAGCGGCAGCGTGATCTTGAAAAAGCGCTGAAGGGCGCTGGCGCCGTCCAGCTCCGCCGCCTCGTAGTAGGTCGGCGAGATGGACTGGATGCCCGAGAGCAGCAGCACCGCGTCGTAGCCGATGGCGCTCCAGATCGCGACGATGGCGCAGGAGAGGATCACCAGCGCGGGGTCCGTAACCCAGCGGACCGACAGACCGAGCAGCGCGTTGATGACGCCGTAGCGCGCGTTGAACATCCACTTCCATACGAGCGCGACCGCCGCGGGCGGCACGACCATCGGCAGAAAGTAGACCGCGCGGAAGAAGGACCTTCCGCGCACGCCCTGGTTTAGCAGCACCGCGACGAGCAGCGAGAGAAACACGCCCACCGGCACGGTTAGCAGGCAAAAGTAGAGCGTGTTCCACGTCGCCCGCCAGAACTCCGCGTTCGCGAACATGCGGGTGTAGTTCGCTAGGCCGTTGAACGTGGAGGCTCCGAACGCCTGCGTCCTGGAAAAGCTTAGAATCAGCGTCTGTATAAACGGATAGACGTTGAGAACGAAGAGCCCCAGCACCGTGGGCGCGGTGAGCAGGTACCCCCACGCCGCGTCGCGTGGGAGGGCCCTACCCCGGGATGAGGCTCCGCCTCCTGTTGGTTTGCGCGTTTTGGCGGACATGCGTACCCCCTCCTAGCGGTTGCTGAGTTCGTCTACCGTTCGCTGCATGTTTTCGAGCGCCGCGTCCAGCGTGGTTTCGCCCGCGTATACGCGCAGCATTTCGTCGTTCACGCGCGGCTTCCATGCGGGGCGCGAGGCGTTGTTGGGGCTTTGAACGCTGTAATCGAACATCGACAGGCAGGCGGCCGCGTTGATCTTGTAATCAAACTGATCGAATACCGACAGCCATGTGCCCTCCAGGCCGTTGTAGGCGGGGATGGCCGCGCCCCGGTCGCCCTGGATGCGCTGGCCTTCCTCGGAGCCGAGGAATCTTAAGAAGTCCTTCGCAGCGTCCAGGTTTTTGCCTTTGGCGCTCGTGGCATAGGTCAGGCCGTTGGAGATCGTCGCCCGGCCGTCGCCCGAGAGCGGGTCGGGGCAGGCGGGCAGCACCGCCACATCCCATTTGCCCTGCATCGACGGGAAGTCCTCCATCCTGGCGCGCAGGTTCCAGCTACCCTCAAAGTACATCGCCGCTTCGCCGGAAAAAAAGGCGTTTGCGGGCTCCGTCTCCGCAAAATACGTCTGATCCGGGCACCAGTCGTTTTCTTGCATGCCCACGTAAAAGGAGATGGCCTTCTGGGTGGCGGGCTGCGTGTAGCCGGCGGTCTTCTTGTCCGGCGAGAGGATGTAGCCGCCCGCCTGGTAGACGTAGGACCAATAGCCCAGATGCTCGTCATTGAAGGCGAGGTAGCCGTATTTGCCCGTCGCCTCGTGGATCGCCTGCGACGCGCCGGTGATGTCGTTCCAGGTCCAGCTTTCGTCCGGGTAGGAAACGCCCGCGGCGTCGAAAAGCTCTTTGCTGTAGACCAGGCAGATCGTATCCTTGTCCTTAGGCACGCCGTAGATCTTGCCGTCCGAGCCGCGCGCGTTTTGCAGCAGGCCATCCGGGAAATGCGCCTCGTAGAAGCCGGCCTCCTTTTCCGCATACAGGTTTGTGAGATCTGCGAGGATGCCGCCGTCCGCATACTTGAGGATCTCGTCCGTGTGCATCCAGAAGATGTCCGGAAGAGACCCGCCCGTGGCTGCGGCCTCCAGCTTGGTCCAGTATTCGGACCAGCTCGTCACCTGCACGTCGATCTGCACGTTCGGGTTCTTCTGCGTATAAGCGGCGGCGGTCGCTTCCATCGCCGCCTTTTGCGTGTTATCCCAAATTTGGAACGTCAGCTTCGTCTGCCCACCGCCGCCGCTTGACGCGCAGGCGCCGAGAACAAAGAGAAGCATAAGCGCGAAAAGGGCGCACAGCACCCGTTTGATCGTCTTCATCGTCTGATCCTCCTCGCATTTGTAAGTCCAGTTTTCCATGGAGGGACGAATTGTATGCATTGACAGGGCCTTGCGGAAAGAATATAATGTATCGGTTTGTACTTCAAATGATCGGAGGCTTGAAATTGCGAAAAAAAGGGGTGCGCATCGCGGCCTGCGCGGCGGCGGCCGTCGTCCTGCTTGGCGCGGCGCTCGCGTTTGTCGGGAACTTTTTTGTAAACTACGCCCTGTCGCCCGCCGGGGACGGCGGCAACCGCGAGGCAGGGCTCGAGGTTTTGCCCGCGCCGGGCAGCATAGAGGAGACGATCGCCAAGAACGCGGCCGCGCAAAAGGCGCTGAGCGACGCGTGGATCGCCGAGGCCCAGGTGCGCGAGGTGAGCGTCACATCGTGGGATGGGCTAAAGCTCGCGGCGGATTTCTATCCGCAGCAGGGGCACGACTACGCGCTGGTGGTGCACGGATACCGCGGCGATCGCGGCGGCATGCTTCCCTATGCACAGCGGTATGCACAGGCGGGCTACGCCGTGCTCGCGGTGGACCTGCGCGCGCACGGCGAGAGCGAGGGGGACTTTATCGGTATGGGCTGGCCGGACAGGCTCGACCTGCTCGAATGGCTCAACTTCATCGTACGGGAGGATCCGCAGGCCCGCATCGTGCTGCACGGCGTCTCCATGGGCGCGGCGACGGTGATGATGACCTCGGGCGAGCAGCTGCCGCCCAATGTTTTCGCCATCGTGGAAGATTGCGGTTATACGTCCGTGTGGGATATCTTCGCTTCCGAACTCAAGGTGCGCTTTTCGCTGCCGTCGTTCCCGGCGCTCGACGCGGCCAACCTAGTCGCCCGCCTGCGCGCAGGCTACGACTTTAAGGAGGCCTCGGCGCTTTCGCAGGTCGCCAAGGCCCAAACGCCGATGCTTTTCATCCACGGGGATCGGGATGACTTCGTGCCGGTGGAGATGGTGTATCCCCTTTACGAGGCGTGCGGCGCGCCCAAGGGGCTGCTCGTCGTACCGGGCGCCGGGCACGGCGAAGCGCGCAGCGTCGCGGGAGACGCGTATTGGGATACGGTATTCTCCTTTATTTCCCGATACGCGTTTTGACGGGCCGCCCTTGCGGCAGGGCGAAAAATAGGGTATAATAAACGGCGAGTGATACCGCCGTTTTTTCATACTTTTGTAATACCTTTTTCATGAAAGGATTGGATGAAACCGGGGGCATTTTCCGTCTTATGAATGAGCAAAGGAGTTGGGGCTCTTGAGCGAAAGCGCTGAGGCATTTGACCGCGCCGAGCAGCTGGAACGCCTTTACTCGCTGTACGCAGATGACGTGCTCCGGGTTTGTTATTTTTACCTGGGGGACCGCCAGCGCGCGGAGGACGTCTGTCAAGACGTGTTCGTGCGCTTGCTTACGAAAGGGCCGGACATCCAAGAGGGCCATGAAAAAGCTTGGCTGCTCAAGGTCGCGCTGAACCGATGCCGTGATCTGTGGCGCGCCGCGTGGGTCAAAAGGGTCGTTCTCGGCTCGCCAATGGAATGTATTCCCGGGCCGGATGCCATCGCGGAAAGCGAGCAGAAGACGGAGCTGATGGAGGCTATTTACAAGCTTTCTCCGGCGTTCAGAGAGGTCATTCTGCTGCATTACTACCAAGGTTTTGGCATCGCGGAGATATCCGCTATGCTGAATCTGCCGGAAGGAACGATTTCCAGCCGGCTGTCACGTGCGAGAAAGAAACTTGAAACCCTTTTGAAAGGAGGCGACACCCGGTGAATGGGCTAAAGCAGTTACCGGAAATAGCAAATGAGATGCTTGGCGGCCTGCATGCCGGGAACGCGCTGAAAGAGCGCGTCTACATCGCCGCAAATGAACAATCCTCCCGCCGCGCGTGGTGGGCGCGCCCGGCGCTGCGCGTCGGCATGCCGGCCGTGGCCTGTGCGTTGTTGCTCGTGGCGGGCGGCGCGCGCCTGTTTGGCGGGATGAACGGTGTACACAGCAACCTGCCGGCCCAGGTCAACACGGGCAAGATGGGGGCGACGAGCCTGCCGCAGGACGTGGGCCCCGGCTATCTCAAGGCGGGGGCGGATCTGCCGGCAGGCAGCATTCAGCTGTCCAATGCGGACGCACCCAAGTATAAATCCATCCTGGCCAGCAGCAATGGCGGCAATTTCCCACTTGTGGGCGTAGATGGCCGCGCATACCGCATGGTGACGACGCCGAAAGCCCTCAAAGAATCCCGTCTGGGCGGCTCTATAGGCAGCATCGGGCTCTATACCGACGAACCGTCCATGGCATCCGGCTCCGACTGGTCCGCGGCGCTGTCGAACGCGGCGGACGAGGGCGCGACGGTGTACGCGGTCTCGGGCATTGACGAGAAGACCGCGGTGGCGGCCGAGGTGGACGGACAGATGCGCGTATTCCAGCGCGTATCCTACGCCGGCTATGGCGTGAGCGGCGATTCGCTGGAGGATACGCTCGACGTGCGGGGCAAGGTTTCGGGGCTCACGCTTTCCGGCGTGGGCGAGATTGCGGATAGCGGCAAGGCCAACGAGCTGATCGCCGTGCTGCTTGACAACGCCACATCGTACAGCGACGATTCCTCGAGCACAAAACAGAGCCTGCTCATCGCGCTGGACAACGGCATGACGCTGCAGATGAACGTCTCCGGCGAGGTGCTGTACGGCTGCGGCGGCTGGAGCTGCCCGGAATTTTTCGACGCTTTCCAAGCTGCAATATAAGGCAGAGGAACGGACCGCTTTCGCGAAAAAATGTGAAGGCGGTCTTTTTTCGTGTTATCAACCAATCCAAAGATTGCTAGAGGTACGCAACCTGCCTGGGCATACGGCTTTTTTTGTGAAGTTCGGTGTGTTATAATACCTTTGCGCGAAAATGGCCCGACCGGAAGAATGCCGAAAGGATGGAAGCGCGATGGCCCCAACGGGGACGGCGGCGAGGGAAAGATGTATATGGAGAATTGGTTTTCGATCGAACGCTTGGATGCGGACACCTACGCTTTGAGCGAGCGACAGCATTGGGAAGAGACGAACTGTTACCTGCTGCTCGGCAACCAAAAAGCGCTTCTTATCGATACGGGGCTGGGGGTGGCCAGCATCGCAAAGGCCGTGCAGAGCCTGACGCAGTTGCCGGTCGAGGTTGTCACGACGCATGTGCACTGGGACCATATCGGGGGCCATGACGCATTTCGGGAGGTTGCGGTCTTCGAGGCAGAGGCGCCATGGCTGTCTGGCCAATTTCCGATGCCACTGCCGGCGGTGAAGCAAAATTTGCTGTGCAAGCCCTGTAACTTCCCGGCGGAATTTGATGCGGAGCGGTATCGGATCTATCAAGGGGGCGCGAGCGTGCTGCTGCGCGACGGGGACACGCTGCATTTGGGCGACAGGCAATTGCGCGTCGTGCATACGCCCGGACATTCGCCGGGTCATATTTGCCTGTACGAGGCGGAGCGGGAATATCTTTTTACCGGCGATCTGGCCTATGCGGGCTGCTTGGACGCCTTTTATCCGACGACCGATCCGGTGCTTTTTTGGCGGTCGGTCCGGCGGGTGCGCGGGCTGCCGGTCCGGCATGTTTGGCCCGGACACCATCGGTTGCACGTCCGTGTGTCGCTGCTGGAGGAAATAGACGGCGCCTTCGAATCGCTGGATCGGTCCGGCAAGCTTAAACAGGGCAGCGGCCTTTTCGACTTTGGCGATTTTCAGATTCACCTGTAAGGGATGAAGGCACGGCTCTCTCCCTATGTCTTCAACCTTCTTTTCGCCGTGCGATCATCAGCCGAATGATCGTCCCCAGCCCCTCTGTGCTGTCGATGACGACGCCGTATCCCGGTCCGTACATCGTCTTAAGACGATTGTGAATGTTCAGCAGACCGATGCCGCGATTCTGAAAGGCGTTGGCGGCATCGAGCGTCGTGGCCTGGGCGAGCGCGGCGTTGATCTCATCAAGACGACATTTGGGTATACCGCTTCCGTTATCGTGGACCTCAAAGAGCATCGTATCCGGGCCTGACCAAGCGCCGTGGATCGTTAAAATCCCGCCCTCCGGCTTAGGCTCCAGACCGTGGTAGACCGCGTTTTCCAATACGGGCTGGAGGATGAAGCGGGGCATGCGCTCCGCCAGTATGGCGGGATCGATGTTGATATCGACCTTGAAGCGGTTGTCAAAGCGGATCGAGACGATGCTCAGATATTTATGCATGCAGGTCAACTCGTCGCGAACCGGTACGAACTCGTCGCCCTTGATTGCGTAGCGCATGATATGGGCGATGGACGAGGAAATCTCCACGACCTCTGGACTGCCGTATAGATGCCCAAAACCCTTAAGGCAATCGAGTGAGTTATATAAAAAGTGCGGATTGATCTGGCTCTGAAGTGCGGATAGCTCCACGCGCTTTTTTGTCAGCTCCAGCTCGTAAATGTGCGTGCTATCCTTGACGGTCTGCGCGACGAGCGCGTCGATACGGTTTAGCATGCGATTGATGCACCCGGCCAGTTCACCGACCTCGTTGCGGCTCTTGACATAAAGACGCTCGGAAAGGTCGGGACTGGGAACTTTCTCGGCGAAACGCACGATCCCCTTGAGCGGGGAGATGAAGCTGCGGATCGTGATGATATACCAAATACCGATGACGGCGATGATCACCAGGATAAAGACGACGCAGTACGCATTGATGCGGTTGAGATCCGCGTTGATCACGTCGATGGGGACGGCGGAAAGCATTTTCCAGCCGATCTGGGGGATGACCTTGTATTGCAGCAAGCTTTCGATGCCTTGCACATTGCGCACGACCGCGGCGGCAACCTGCTGCTCCGCATACGTCAGGGTAGAGAGGGCCTCTTGTACATAATCCGCGGTGGAAGGGACGTTCCCGGCGATGATTTCATTGTCTTGGGAGAGCGTCAGCACACGGTAACTGTCGGGCAGGTGAAAGTTTTCGATGCTCCGCACGATCGTGCTCGCGGCGTTCAGGAAAACAAGCGTCCCGATTTTGCGCTGCGGTACAGCGCCGTAACTGACGTCGTAGATGGGCTGAATGTATGCGTAATAGGCGACGCTGTTCGCTGCGTCGTACACCGGTCCGGTATAGCCCTGCCAACGCCCATCCATGTCAAACAGGGTGTATTCGCGGTTGAGTTGCGCAAGAACGCTATAAAAGGACGGAACCGGGTTGATGCTCAAGAATACATCCTTGTCGTTTAGGATGAAAAGGCTACCCAGCTCTTCGTTATTCTCCGTATAGGTAGATACGGTCTTGCGGAAATTCTGTACGTTGAAGTAGTTTGCATAGGGGTTTTTCTCGAGCAACATGCGCTGCGTGTACTGGTTCTTCAAGATTGTGTCTGCGTAAAACTCGATGAGCTTCGCCTTGACGGAGATGTTGTATGCCACCTGTTCGATCAGACTATCCACCCGATCGCGGGCTTGCGCTTGCAGGATATGGGTCATCGCGCTGTACAAGATGAGCCAGGTGCACACGATCAAGAAGGTGAGAAGCGTGCATAGCCAAATGAACTGTATGTGCAGGCGAGACGCGGTACGCTTCATTTGCGACCACCGCCCAGGGATTCTCTATATTGCGTCGGCGTCATATGGTACGCCCTTTTGAACATGGAAACAAAATGGTTGTAATTGTGATAGCCTACTAGAACGCTGATCTCGCCGATCGGCGTTTCTTTATCCTCCAGCAGTTCGCACGCCTTTTGCAGGCGCAGCGTGTTGATGTACCGGATAAAGGACATGCCCGTGCGCTGGCTGAAGAGCGTGCTGCAATAAGCGTAATTGAGATGATAGCGCTCGGCGAGTTCGCTGAGCGCTAGCTCCTCCCGATAGCGGCAGGAGACCTCTTCAAAGAGGCGTAGAAATGCTTCATTGAATGCTTGGGCGTCGCAAGCGTCGAAAAAGTGGATCTCGGCCCGCTCTGTCCTCGTGCTCCTTTGCCTCCGCTCATCCGCAAGCGCGGAGGCATGTGTCGTGAGGGACTTCAAAGGAGGGATGCTCCTGCCCAATGTACAGATCGCCGCGCCGAGCGGATGGGCTCTCTCTCTGAGCTGCGCTTGCAGCTGGGCATAGGGGTTTTTATCCGTTGCCATCAGCCAAAAGACGCCGTCGCGTCTGTAGAGGATCGCGGCTTGGTCTCCGTCGATTTGAAAGCTGGCCATCAGCGGGTCCGGCTGGGCGGCGTGCATGCAGATGAGCGTCAGGTAGGGACTTTTTGGGTCAAGGCCCAGGCCGAGCAGAAAGTCGGAAGGCGCCGGCGTGTTGACAAGCGCGCGATAAACGTCCGGATCCTGCGTCAGGCGGCGCTTGCGCAAGTAAGCGGTCAGTTTCGGCATGAGGACGGAGATATCCTCTTCTTGCAGAGGCTTTAGACAGTAATCAAAGGCTTGAAGCTTAAGCGCTTGTCTGGCATAGGTAAAATCGGAATAACCGGTTAACACGATAAATGCCGTACGGTCGGGGTCGGCCTGCTCGATCAACTGCAGCCCGCTGAGCCCCGGCATGCGGATATCGACAAATGCAGCATCGAACCGCTGGGTGCGCAGCAGCCGCAAGGCCTCATAGGGGTCCGAGCACTCCGCCACATCGTGAAAGCCCCATTCAGCCCAGCGCACCGAGCAGCGGGTCGATACGAGCGATAGGCGTTCGTCATCCACGAGAAGAGCCCTGAACATTAGCGATTCACTCCTTTTGCGCTCTTAGGAAAGACAAAGAATGTAGACTTATTATGACATGCTCCAAAAGATCATTTGAGCAATAAAAAAAGCCATTAAGGCTCAATATTGCGGTGCTTGGGGCCGACATTAATTGTCTAGTTTTACTGGGGGAGGTTTGACGGATTCGGGTGAGCGTTTATGAGATAAGAGGTCAAAAAAACCATACATGCGATTCCAAAATTAGATCATTTACCCAAGATTAAACTCATGATACCATGGAGATACGAAAAAAGCAATACCGGCGCCGGAAGAAAGGGGCGAGGGCAATGTCTATGGGGATGAGGCGAAAAGCGCCTGTAGGGG
>JAEYAR010000097.1 GCA_023404715.1 Bacillota bacterium
TACTTGGCTGGTGACGGCCCGGGAGAGTAGATCGCTGCCGGATTCTATGTTCCTCAGTAGCTCAATGGCAGAGCATTCGGCTGTTAACCGAAGGGTTGTAGGTTCGAGCCCTACCTGGGGAGCCAAAAAACTATCAGCTTTAGTTGTAGAGCTGATAGTTTTTTTATTTACTAACTGGCCAGTTGAGGGCATAAAATGAGTCGAGGCTGCCCAGTGGGCGGCAATGGCGGAGATGCGTCGGAAGGCCGGCCACTGCGTGGAGATCTGATATACTGCATGGGGTTAAAGCATTTTCCGCGTTAAGATATTGATACTGTCAATTCAAGGGCCCCAGAACGTGCAAGGGGTCTCCTTTTTTTGTATCCACAAAGTATTCAATGAATTCCCGCACGGTCGGGATTTCTCCCTCTCGCTTCACACTATCTACAAGCGCTTGCATTTCAGGGGTTCTTGGCAATTGTGTGAAGAGATGGTAAATGGTCGCCTGCATTTCTTAAAGGATTTGCTCGACGGTGTCTTCGCTGTCTAAAGCCAACGTGCAAATGATAAGGTTGTATTCATGGTTTGTCACGGTAGGTTCCTCCTTATCAAAATAAATTTTTAAAATCAATCGTTAATTGATCCCCAACATTCCTTGGTGTCTGTATCCATGATAACCGTTAGACGAATGCCGTGATTACAGGTATACATCATCACGGATTGATAGCCACAATCCCGCTCCTCAATATGCCCGGCTTTGCCATCACTGTATGGAGTATAAACAGCTTCAATACGCCATCTTGCACGCGGGTTGATGCACAATATTCGACAAGCACATGGCGGCTTGCTATCAAGCAAGGTAAGAACGAGCAGGCATGCGACTGCGCCACAAAATACTTTTATGGGTTGCCGCATCTTAAACCCTCCTCCATTTTTCTGTCGCCCGTCAGTCCAAGTAGTTCAGTCCATCGACGATCCGCTGTATTGCATCATCCGTGGCAGGAAGATCAAAGTCTAATTGCACATAGGCTCCATTGACCAGCAGATAAGCAGTCGTTTGACCGCTCTGTGATTGCCGCACGTGAACCGTGCCAAACTTAGAATTGAACACACGATGCTTATCGTGCTCATTGTTATAACTGGCCGTAGCGTCGAGTGGATAATAGGAATACTGGATTTCTTCCCCTGCTTCGTTAACGTAGGACATGTAGAGCCTATCGTCCGTGGCGATGTAAGCACTCGGCCTGTATCCGCTAGGCATCAGGGAGGGCACGGTATATCCTTGAAGGTCAGCATACTGATCATAGGTGACGGATACGACTTGTACCGCCTTTTGGCCGCTAAAAACGCGCAGAATGGATGCACGTAGGCTATCCGCCATGCCCTGCACAGACAAACATAGCAATAAAAGGACGGCCATCGCGGCAATGCTAATATGGCTAATTACCGTTTTCCATTGCCGACGTGGTCGTACCGTATATGTAATGTGTTCAACCTCTGCTTCCCCATTAAGAATCATCCGATAGGTTTCGTAGCTTAACCCAAATCTCCGTGCGCTTTGCTGTTCCATGTGCTTTAGGCGTTTAGCCATAAACTCAGCTTGGGCCAAATCGTCATTCGTCGCCCTTTTTGAGACTTTCCGTATTCTATCAATCATAAAGCTTTTCCTCAAATGTTTATCGACTTGACATTCTGATGCTATTTTATCTAGAAATTCGATAGATTGTCAAGAGGTTATTGACAAACATCTCTCAACTTGATAAAGTTTTTTCTCAGGAGGGCTGTAAAGTATGGAGGAAAAAGCATTGCGAGAAATGCAGGATCGGTTTTTGGCAATCAGAGAAGCCCTAGGTAAAACACAGGCAGAAATGTCTGCGGCTTTGGGATATTCAGATTCATACTACAGCAAGCTGGAAGTTGGCAAAGATGAGATACGCAAGAATGTCATTTTACAAACGTGCCTCACATTTCATGTGAACTATGATTACCTTATGTATGGTGAAGGACCGATGTTTGCGGTAGCCGATGTCCGCATGGATCGCATGTGTAAGCTGTTTCAAGAGCTGCCCGAGCTTTGCCAGGAGTATTTGATTGACATGATCGAGTTTATGGTAAACCGGCATCAAGCGGCAAAGGCCCCGGTCGAGCGTTCAGAGGAAAACGCCGATGTCGATTAACGGCTATACCAGCCAATCGGGTGTGGCGAATAAGAATAAGATACGCTACTGGAACTGTAACTCCAGCAGCGTATTTTTTGATTGACAGATATCCGAGCAGGATGGAGGGCGCTCTTTCTTTGATTACACCTGCCGAACGGCATCGTTTATGAGCTTTTGCATCAATTCAAACGCGGGCAGGCGGACGCCCTCCAGCATGCCGGGATGGAAGGGCTTGGCGCTATCGACCTGATTCGGGGCGTAATACGCGCCAAGGAGGAACAAGGAGAGGGAGCCTTCGCATGCGGCCAGCGCGACGGGGGCGGAGAGGTCGGCCCGACGCAAAGCGGCTGCACAGGCACGCGCATACTCTGCATCCTTGCCCTGATAGAGCCAGAGGGCGGGGGACGCATTCGCCTTTTCCTCCTGTGGGGCGTCTGCCAGGGGTGTTAGGACGTAGCCTGCTTTGACGTATTCATCCGCAGAGCATACCTTGGCAAACGGCTCGCCCAAGGCGAGCATCCATCGCTCGCTCTGCGGCAGTACGCCGTCGGCCAAGACGAGCGTTCCGCCGACAGCCCCCATCGCACGCCCCTCGCGCTTTCTCAAAAACACCGCCTCGCTAAGCGAAAAGCGCACGCCGTTTGCCGAACCGCGCAGTACATGATGCTGCTTTGCGCCGGCAACAAAGGGAACGCCCGGGGTCAAGCCCCTGGCGGCCAGCAGTCCGTCGGCGGTTTCCGAGGCCGCGTAAGCGACGGCCTCCATGTCGCTTGCGGCCTGCTCGAGCAGGACCTGGATAAAAGCGGCTTTGTAACGTGTTTTATACGCTAGACTTGAAAGAAGATGGAAGACGCATGAAAACGCGATGAGCGCGTATGCGACCGGCCAACGTGAAACCAGGGCAAACAGAGCGACGAGGAAGAGCAGCAGGGATAGAAAAAGCATAAACCGTTTTTGACTCTGCATGGCTACAAGCGTATCGGCGGTCGGGTGCTTCATGATAGGGCCTCCATTTCATTGCTTTTGCACTGCTTTTTCAACAGATGGATACAAGCTTTGGCGGGTAGGTCTTTATATCTTACCATAGATGGGTTTGCGCGTCTATCCTTTCAGACGGGACAAACACCACCGTGCAAGCCAAAGGCAGCATAATCGGTAACCCCTAAAATATCGGCGGATTTTTTCGTAAATCTATTGACATACGCTAAGCGGCGGGATATACTTTAGTAAGTTGTAGGACAAGATACAAGAAAGGCTACATGAGGAACTTGGATGGAGATTGTGAAAATCGGTAAGGTCAACCTGGTGGACGCCGTTTGCCAGCAACTGCGCGAGATGATCGTCTCGGGGAAAATCTCGGAGGGGACAAAGCTGGAGAGCGAGAACAAGCTTGCAGAAGCCTTTTGTGTGAGCCGCGTCGTAATACGGGAAGCGCTTCAGCAGCTTAGAAGCGAAAAGCTGATCGTTACGCGCCAGGGGGTCGGCACGTATGTCGCCAATCCCAGCAATTTCGATTCAAGCATGCAGACGATCGATCTGACGGAGGACGCGTACCGGGATTTTCTCCATTTCCGCGAGAGCGTGGAATATAGCGCGGTTTACCTGTCGAAGACGGCGGCGACGAAGGAAGACTTCGACGAGCTCGACAGGTGCGTCGAAGTGATGGAAAACAGCCGGAGCAACAGGCAGAGCTTTAACGAAAGCGACTTCGGTTTTCATCTGGCAGTCGTCCGCAGCGCACATAACATCTATCTGGAAAATGCGATGAAGGCGAATCGTCAGATGCTGATTTGCGTTTTTGATGCGATGAACGCCTTGCCTGAGGCCGGAAATTTCGGCATGACATCGCATGTCAAACTGGCCGAGCTGATGCGAAGCGGCGACGTGAAGGGCATCATCAAGAGCTATGACGAGATGGGCAAGTACAACATCGCGCGGCTTGCCGAGTTTTTCAAGAACAGAGAGTAAACGTCTGTTCTCTGTCATTACCTGTATGACATGATATAAACAGACATCATATTGGAATGCCGGTGTAAACGACGCCTCGATCAAGGCGTTGAAATAAAAGGAGGACACCCAAATGAAAAAGTTCCTTGCTCTGCTTATGGCCGCGATGATGGCGCTTGCCTGCACCGCCGCGCTGGCCGACTACCCCGAAAAGCCTATTGAGATCATCATTCCGGCCAACCCGGGCGGAGACACCGACACGACCGTCCGCGCCATTGCGCAGTCCCTCACCGAGATCCTGGGCCAGCCTGTCGTCGTCACGAACATGGCGGGCGGCGCAGGGACCGTCGCGATGAACGAGGTGATCAACCGCGATGCGGACGGATACACCGTGTTTTATCACCACGTGGACACGCTGCTGCTTGAACTGCTGGGGCGCATGGACGACGGCTGGAAATGGACGGATGCGCTGGATATCTCGGCCGTCGCCGGCGGCGGAAACACCTACTGCCTGTTCGTGCGCAAGGACAACGAAAAGGGCATCAAGACGTTTGACGACCTTGTAACCTACGCCAAGGCGAACCCCCTCGACCTGACCTATGCGGTTGAAATCGGCGGCACGCTGCACATGCATGCGCTTGCGATGATGGAAGCGCTGGACATCGAGGTGGACTGCGTGGACCTCGGCTCCGCCTCCGACCGCAACGTCGCCTTCCTGGGCGGACAGGTGGACATCCTGGAGGCGCTTTACAGCCAGGGCGAGGAGTACATCGAAAGCGGCGACTTCATCCCGCTGTTCGTATTCGGCAACGAGCGCAACGAGAACTTTGCGGACATCCCGTGCTCCGGCGAGCTGGGCTTCTCCTTCGGCGCGGAATGGTTCTATTACTTCGGCTTTAAGAAGGGCACCGATCCGCAGATCGTCGCCAAGTTCACCGACGCGGTCGGGCAGGCGGTCGAAATGGAGCCCTATGCCAACGCGCTGAGCCTCTATGACTTCCGTGCGAACTTCCAGCCGGGCGAGGATGGCGTGGCCTTCATGCAGGGCGTGCAAGAGGTATACCGTCCGATGGCTGAAGCGCTCTTGGGCAACTGATTTATATGAGCGTGCGGCAGGTATCCATTGCGGTGTCTGCCGCACTTTTTCTATCGGAGGGAATGCGCTATGCAGGAAAACAAGAAAAGGAATTTTACGGATTTGATTTCCGGCGCCGTCATCATGGCGCTGGCCGGGTTCTTTTACTGGTCGACATTCGGCACGAAGTCCTTCCTGGGTACGGGGCGCGGCCGCACGGCGCCGGACACGATCCCCAAGATCGTCGCCGTCGCGATGTTCGTCATCGGCTTTGTCATCGTAGTCCAGTGGTTTATCGCCATGAGACGGGGCAAGCTGGAGCCGAAGGCTGTTAACGACGACGTTGAAGACTGCGCGGGGATGAGCGAAAAGCAGGTTGCAACCCGGCATCTATTTCAGAAGATCACGATGCCCATCACGCTTGGGCTTATATTCTGCTATATCTTCGCGATGCCCCATATTGGGTTTACCATTTCCACCTTCTTCTTTCTGACGCTACAGATTACGCTGCTGTCGGTCGACTTTTCCGTGAAAAGCTGGCTCAAAAGCTTGGGTATCGCCTTGATTGCATCTGTCGGCATTTACATCATCTTTGGATGTGCATTCAATCTGGCTGTGCCCAAGGTTTCATTTATCGACCTGGGATTGGGCAATGTCTACCGCGCGATCTTCGGCTGACTGGTGTGGGGATAGCAGCCCCTTTTGAGGATTATTGTATGAAGATGAAGGAGGCAACCTTATGTTGGAACTGTTTGCACAGGGATTTGTGCAGATGGCAAACCCGCTATGCATCGGCATGACGGCTTTCGGGGTTTTTCTTGGCGTCATGTTCGGCTGTGTTCCCGGCCTGAACGGTAACACCGCGCTCGTGCTCGTCTTACCCCTGACGTACAAGCTGCCGCGGATGGCGGCGTTTGCCCTGATCATGGGCATCTATATCGGCTCATGCTCCGGCGGCCTGATTTCGGCCATACTGCTGAACATCCCGGGCGCGGCCTCGAATGTGGCGACCCAGTTCGACGGCGCGCCCATGGCGCGCAGGGGCGAAGCGGGCAAAGCGCTGGGGACCGGCATTTTCTATTCCTTTCTCGGCTCGTTCATCGGCTTTGCCGCGCTGTTCTTCCTGTCCGGGCCGGTGGCCAATATAGCGATCAACTTCGGCAAGGCGGACTATTTCTGGATGGCGATTTTTGCGCTAACCATGGTGATTTCTCTATCCAGCAAGAACCTTTGGAAGGGGCTTGCGGTCGCCTGCCTGGGCTTGCTCTGCTCCTTTATCGGCGCCAGCACGGTCGACGGCTCCACCCGCATGACCCTGGGCATGCACGCGCTTGACGCGGGCATCGACCTGATCCCCGCGTTGATCGGCATCTACGCGGTAGGCGAACTGATCAACGCCTCGAAGGCCTTTGACAGACGGATCAAACCTCTGAGCAACTATAAGATCAAGGGCTTTGGCTTTAGCGCCGCCGAATTTAAGGAGCAGCTGGGCAACATGTTCCTCTCCGGTACGGTGGGCGCGTTCATCGGCATCCTGCCCGGCATTGGCGGCATGACTGCGAACCTGGTCGCCTATTCGGTATCCAAGTCGACCTCCAAGCACCCGGAAAAGTACGGCACCGGCTATATGGGCGGTCTGGTAGCCTCAGAAACCGCGAACAACGCCTGCGTGGGCGGCGCGATGATCCCGCTATTTGCCTTGGGCATCCCAGGCGACACGTTTACCGCCGTCATGCTGGGCGCGATGATGGTGCACGGCCTGCAGCCCGGCCCGTTGGTAATGACGAAGAACGCGGACTTTATTTACGGCATCTTTGTCGCGCTGCTGCTGGCGAATATTCTGTGCGTGACGCTCCAGTACTTCGGCATCAAGATCTTTGTGCGCCTGCTGGCCGTGCCCAAGCACATCCTGCTGCCGATCATCATGGTGTTATCCCTCGTCGGCGCCATCGCCATCAACAACCGCATCTTCGACGCCTGGGTGGTGCTGGCGTTCGGCGTGGTCGGCATCGTGATGAACCGGCTTCAATTTCCCATCACGCCGATCATCTTGGGGTTCATCCTGGGGCCGCTGGCCGAGGAGAATCTACGCCGCGCTTTGATGCTCAGCCGCGGCGCATTGCTCCCGCTGGTGAGCAATTTGCCCTCCATCATCCTGATCTGCATGTCGGTCTTGTCCCTGGCGCTCGCGCCGCGCTTGATGAAGCGCGAGGCGGCCGCGCAGGCCGAGATGCAAAAGATGACCAAGTGAGCTCGTTGCTTGAACAGAAAATAAGGAGGGCTTCTGCTTGGAGTACTACAACGAACTGCTGCGCGGGGACGCGGGGGCGCTCAAACGCGCGCTCTACAAATCCATGGGCTTTACGGACGAGGCGCTTAGCCGCCCGATTGTCGCGGTGGTCAATTCTTATACGAATGCGACCCCGGGCCATGCCAATCTGAACCAGCTGGCGGAGCAGGTGACGCGCGGCATCGAGGCGGCAGGCGGTACGGCCATGACGTTTTCCACCATCGCCCCCTGCGACGGGATCGCCGAAGGGCATGTGGGCATGCGCTATATTCTGCCTTCCAGGGACGTCATCACGGCCTCGGTAGAGTGCATGGTGCGATCGCACCGGTTTGACGGCATGGTGCTGCTCGGCTCATGCGACAAGATCGTGCCCGGCATGCTGATGGCGGCCGCGCGGCTCGACCTGCCTGCGATCTTTTTAAACGGCGGCCCGATGTACCCCGCGCGATATCGCGGACGGGATTACGATGGCAACATCGTCACGGAAGCGATCGGCTGGAAGCAGCGCGGCGAGATCGACGCGGAGGAGTTCCGCCGGATCGAGAACCTCGCGGAGCCGTGCGTAGGCTCCTGCGCGATGCTCGGAACGGCGAACACGATGGGCATGGTGGCCGAGGCGCTGGGCATGTCGCTGCCGGGCTGCGCCGCGATCCCCGCGGTGGACGCGAGGCGCATGCAGGCCGGGTACGAGACGGGGCGCAGGGTGATGGAGCTTATCCGCCAAGGGATCAGCGCGAGGCGGATCATCACGCCGGAGAGCATCGAGAACGCCATCGCGCTCATCATGGGAACGGGCGGCTCGACCAACGCCATCATGCATCTGCAGGCCATCTATCGAGAGGCCGGGCTGGGCGATTTGCCGCTCTCCAGATTCGATGAACTGAGCCGGAGGGTTCCGCAGGTCGCTTCCGTCTACCCCGCTTCGCCCTATGACATGGTTGATTTTTATCATGCGGGCGGCGTTCCAGCCTTGTTGCTGGAGCTGAAAGCGCTGCTGCACCTGGACTGCATGACGTGTACGGGAAAGACGCTGGGAGAAAACCTGCTGGACGCGAGCCCCTCCGGCATGCGAGAGGTTATCCGGCCCGTACGGTCCCCGTTCTCGCATACGGGCGGCGTCGCGGTGCTGACGGGGAACCTGGCGCCGCTGGGCGCCGTCGTAAAACCGGCCGCAGTCCCCGAGCGACTATGGACGTTCTGCGGGAAGGCGCAGGTCTTCCAGAGCGAACAGGAGGCCGTCGAGGCGATCTGGAACGGCGGCGTCGGGCCGGGCGCCTGCATCATCCTGCGCTACGAAGGGCCCAAGGGCGGGCCGGGCATGCCGGAGATGTACCGCCCCATGAAGGCGCTGGAGGGGATGAACCTATCGGACAGCTGCGCGCTGATCACGGACGGACGCTTCTCGGGCAGCAATCGCGGCCTGTTTGTCGGCCACATTTCGCCGGAAGCCTACGAGGGCGGCGCGCTCGCGCTGGTGGAGGAGGGGGACGAGATCCTCATCGACATTCCCAACCGGGCGATCAGCCTAAACGTACCGGACGACGTTTTGCGGCGACGCCGGGCGGGATGGACAAAGCCGCAAAAGGACATCCCGGATGGATATCTCAAATTATATCAAACGGCGAGCCGCTCTGCTGCAGAGGGCGCCGTAGTAGGAGCATATCATGTTGACTTGGAAAAATGACGATGAGCTGTTTGACGTCATGCGCAAGGAGCTGTACTCCGCGGTGATCGGGGATATTCTGGATCAGATGGGACGCTATCATCAGTTCCTGCCGATGGAGATTCAGCCCATCCGCGACGACATGGTCGTATGCGGCAGGGCGATGACAGTCTTGGAGGAGGACCTGCCGGTGACGGGGGAACCCGTCGAGGGGGAACCGGCTTTCGGCCACATGCTCGAGGCGCTGGACGGCCTTGAGAAGAACGAGGTGTATCTGTGCTCCGGCTCTACGCCGGACTATGCATTGGTCGGCGAGCTGATGTGCACCCGGATGCAGGCGCTGGGCGCCGCCGGGACGGTGATGAACGGCCCGCACAGGGACACGCGCGGCATCCTGGAGCTGGATTTTCCGTGCTTCAGCCGCGGGCGGTATAGCCAGGACCAGGCGCCGCGCGGGCGCGTGACGGCCTGGCGGGTGCCGATTGAGATCGGGGAGACGCGCGTATGCCCCGGCGACATCGTCTTTGGGGATCTGGACGGAGTGGTTGTCATCCCGCAGGACATCGAGGCGGAGGTCATCGCGCGCGCGTGGGAAAAGGCCACGGGGGAGAAGACGGTCGGCAAGGCTATACGCGCCGGCATGAGCGCCGCCGATGCCTTTGCCAAATATGGTATACTGTAAATACCATAAAAGGGAGGACGTTTTACATGAAGATTGCAAAGATTGAACTGTTTAAAGTTCCGCCGCGTTGGCTGTTTTTGAAAATGACGACCGACGACGGATACACCGGCTGGGGCGAGCCTGTCTGCGAGGGCAAGGCGGACAGCGTTGCGGCGGCGGTTCGGGAGCTCGGCGCGCAGCTGATCGGCCACAGCGCGACAGACGTTGAGGACGCGTTTCAACAGATGTACCGCACGGGATTCTACCGCGGCGGCCCCATCCTGACCAGCGCGATTTCCGGCATCGAGCAGGCGATGTGGGACATCAAGGGCAAGGCGCTCGGCGTCCCGGTCTACGAGCTGCTGGGCGGCAAGGTGCGCGACAGAATCGAGGTGTATCGCTGGATCGGCGGAGACCATCCGCGCGATACCGGCGAGGCGGCGAAGGAAGCGCTCGCGCAGGGCTACCGCGCCGTGAAGATGAACGGCACGGACGAGCTGCGCTGGATCGACACCTATGACAAACTGGACGCGACGGTCGAGCGCGTGGCGGCGATCCGGGAGGCCGCGCCGTCCATGCGCATTGCGGTAGACTTCCATGGCCGGGTGCACAAGACGATGGCCAAGCAGCTCATACACATGCTGGAGCCCTACCATCTGATGTTCATCGAGGAGCCGGTGCTGTGTGAAAACGAGGATGAGTTCCTGGAGCTTGCGCGCACCTGCCATACGCCCATCGCGACGGGCGAACGCAATTTTACACGCTGGGGCTTTAAGCATATGCTTACGCGCGGCGGCGTGGACATTTTGCAGCCCGACGTGAGCCACTGCGGCGGTATCCTGGAGGCGCGCAAGATCGCGGCCATGGCCGAAGCGTTCGATGTGGCCATCGCGCTGCACTGCCCGCTCGGCCCGATCGCACTGGCGGCTTGCCTGCAGGTTGACTTCTGCACCCCGAACGCGTTTATTCAGGAGCAGAGCGCGGGCATCCACTACAACGCGGGATACGACCTGCTCAATTACATCGACAACCCGGAGGTATTCACCTACAAGGACGGCATGTGCGAGCGCCCGACGAAGCCCGGCCTGGGCGTGGACATCAACGAGGCGTACGTCCGCAAGATGGCCGCCGAGGGGCACGATTGGCACAACCCAATCTGGCGGGATAGCGACGGCATCATCGCCGAATGGTAAACAAAGAAAGCACACCCCCTGCGGA
>JAEYAR010000138.1 GCA_023404715.1 Bacillota bacterium
GCAAACCCGAGCTCTATCCAAAGGTGGAGCGGGATGCCGCCATCTTGTATTGCCTGCATGGCGGCAAGACGCTAATAGAGACGCAGATCCTGCTCTCCGAGCTGGGTCTTGTCCTCTTGGGAGGTGATCGCAATGACAAATGAGGCCGAGGCATTTCAGCGCGGTTTTGATCGCGGCGTATTCCCCGCCGCTTTTCTCGCGGAATATGAGCCGATCAAATGCCTTGCGCGTGGTGCGAACGGTGAAACGTTGGTCGTGCGTGGGAAAGCCGACGACGCGCTTTACATCGCCAAGGTTCTTCCGGAGGGCGCTGGCGATGAAGGCGATCTTCTGTCAAGCCTTAACCATCCGGCATTGCCGCGGTTCATTGCCCGCTTTACACATGACGGCGCGGCGATCCTCGTGCGCGAATATGTAGACGGCTTGCCGCTTGACGAGGCGGCGGACGGACGGGCGCTACCGGATGCGCAGGCCGTGTCCATCGGCGTCCAACTCTGCGATATATTGACCTATCTGCACAGGCAGACGCCGCCCGTCATTCATCGGGACATCAAGCCCAGAAATGTGATCCTGTGCGATGACGGAGGTGTGAAGCTGATCGACTTTGGCATCGCCCGCACCTGCAAGGACGGCGCAGTCCGGGACACCGTGTTTTCCGGCACCCATGATTTCGCCCCGCCGGAGCAATACGGCTTCGCACAGACGGACGCGCGTTCGGACATCTATTCGCTGGGTATGCTGCTGAAATACCTGTTGACAGGCGGCGAGCTGGATGCGGAGATCGAAAACCGGAGCTTGCGGCGCGTGGTGAAACGCTGCACGGCCTTTTCGCCGACGGCGCGGTATCCAAGCGCGGCGCGTGTAAAACGGGCCCTCCTTGCGGATACGCCCAAGCGTCTGAAGAGAAACTCCGCCGTCCTTGCCATCTCGATGCTGGCTCTCGGCGTGTTGCTCGGGCGCTTTGCGCTTCCATCTGTTGAAAGCCGGATTACCGAATCGCAGGCGTTGACCGCAGAAAATGCCCAGGAGTACGCCCGCGCCAGAGGGTACGGCTTTATTCCGGAGAAGTTATCCGCAGCAGATCCTGACAATACGGTCGTCACCTGGAGCGAGTACTGCGAAATGCTCGGCAATATGATCTCCATTTTTGATCCAGCGCTCCTGCCTGAATGGGAGCAAATGACGGCGGACGCACCCGACACGGAAATGCGGCGCGACGGCGGCATGGTATCCCTGCTTTTCGCAGCGGAGTTGATGGGCTGCGATCGCTTCAACGGCCCGGAGCCAAAGGAGTTGGGGCACTACTCGCCTTTGGTGTGGGAAAACGTCACCATGGATTATCCTGTATTCGACTATATGCAACCAAAGTTTATTACCGCGGAGTGTTATGACGACAACTACGTCGGGCCATCCTACGATTTCTGCTTGCGCCGGCTTTCCAATGTATCGGGCAAAGCGCTGTTGGAATTTGATACAAAAGGGGATCTTCGGCTTTCCAAGTATCTTACATTGCGAGAAGCGGCGCAGGCGGTCTTGAGGCTGTATGAATCAGCGGTATAACCACATTCAAGAACAAAAGAGGTATGGCTTCGCCATACCTCTTTTGTTCTTGAATGTGGTATTCTTTTCAAGGTAACACATCGCGAAAAATCATAGCGAAAGGGGTATTACCATGAAAAGAATCGTTGTTTGTTTGCTGGCTCTTGCGATGTCGCTGTCGTTCGCTGTATGCGCCTCCTCTGCGGATGGGCCGGAGGTTGGCGTCACCGAAAGCCCAGCACCGTCGGAATCCGCTTTGTCAAAGGCCGCGGATGCGGAGATCGCCAAAGCCATTTCCTATGGCCTTGTACCGGAGGAAATCCAACGTGGATATGCTGAAACGATCACTTTTTCCCAATACAGCGACATGCTTACCCGGCTTATCGGCTTATGGGATGAAGAACGCCTGAGCGAGTGGAATGAAATTGCCCTGGCCGCTTCGCAATCGAACGATGAAATGCAACGCGAAGATGGCATCTTGGAAACAACATACGCTATGGTGCTCATGGGACTGATTAACCCCCCAGAGGCTAGTTTTGGCGATTTAGACGCTGACGCAATACAAATGTGGATGGATACCGTTCCCAATGATCTATCGTGGAATTACGCTCTCTTTCCAAACTGGGAAGAGGTCGTTTTTCCGTGGAACAACTGCAACTATATGTGGGGCGGTATCCAGAACTGCGCAGCGATGACCTCCAAGGTAAGCTACCGCGCCATATATCCCTTAGATACGCAGAGCAGCTCTATGCATATGCAGGAACCGCTGACCCGGCAGGAGGCGATTACCGCCGTGCTGCGTTTGGCTGAGACAGACCCGGCCATCCTGGAGCCGGACGGGGTTTATATATCGGCATACGATGTGAGCGGGTATGATCGCAGTATCATCACCGACGCCCTGCTCAGCGCACCCACCGAATTGCCGGAGGTCAATCAGGCGGAGTTGCCCGCGCAGTGGCGCGGGACGGGGCTTAGCGCCTGCAAGGACGGGCGGCATCTTCTCCGGGATTTTAGGGAAACCGATATCAAGTTTTTATCGGAGAGCGGTTTCAATTTCTGCCGGCTGTTTCTGGGCTTCTCGACCCTTCGCTTTCCAGACTACCCGGAAGACCTGTTGCAGCTCAACGAAAATGAGCTGCTCGATCTCGATCAGCTGATTGCCTGGGGAATGGAATACGGCGTTCATATTCAAATATCTATGATTACCACGCCCGATGGCGGCGAAACCTTCGACATTGGCGACGGGGAATGGGAAAATATCCGGGCCTACTGGACGGCTTTGTCAAGACGCTACGCCGGGATTCCATCCAAATACCTCAGCTTTGATTTTGTCAATGAAATAACGCCGAGCGCCGAGTTCTTTGACGATGCCGTAACGCAGGTCCGTTCGATCGTATCTTCCATGTGGGAGGCCGATCCGCAGCGCGTGATCCTTTGCTCCTATGAGGGCAATCCCAACGCCGAATGGGTAGAGGCTATGGCAAACGTTGGCCTTGCGGTTGGCTGCCACCCCTACTATCCACAGTATATCACTACTTCGGATCGCCAATATGCCGAACAGAACCCTTACGCAAAACCGATATGGCCGCTTCCGTGGTTCCCCATGGGAGATATATCGGAAGGCCGCGCGCCATTAACCCTCCAAGGTTGTATAGGCGGCACAACGCTTTCCCTTTACGTACACAACTCCGGTAAGAATGCCGAGCTCCATTTTTATGCCGATGGCGCCCTGTTTGAGAGCATAACGCTTTCCGGCGGCACATGGGGAGAGTATGACCAATTGTATTACGATGCGATTCTTTTTACCGTTCAAGTCCCCGATGATGTATCAGAAGTTCAAGTGTGGACAAAAAACAGCCATGCGTTTATTGACACCGTGCTCGTTGACGGCGATTTTGGGCAAATCTCCATCGTGCCTCATGATGCCTGCGACTATATGGATTTGTCCACGCCGCTGCCCTTGATCATCAACGCCGATGGTACCTATACAAATACCGAAGACCGCATCATTGACGGCGAAGAGGTTTATCGTGTAGATATTCAGCCCTATCAGCAAATCGCCGAGAAATACGGCGTCGGGTTTATGGTCAATGAGTTCGGCATATTTTGTGTGGATGTGAATTGGGACGTCGGCGTGGTATGCGCCTATCACGACTCCGTGCTCCAGATGCTCGAAGAAAAGAGGATCGGCTGGGCCTATTGCGAGCTGTATAATCATTTCGGCAAGCATCTCGTACTGCTTCATGGAACGTCACAGTGGGCCAATACCACCGTTGATGCGGTGGACGTAACCTGCGGCAACCACGGCGATACGCTGTATGTCAATCGCGAATTATTGGACGTTTTCAAAAGATATACCCTGTCCCTATAGCAATAACCAGCGCGTCGTCATGGCGTAGGGCATCCCGACCGTATTGCTCCCCCCAGCGGCGCCCCCTTGTTTAGTGCATCTGTCGGTTGTACTGCCGCCAGAACGCGACGTACCCTTCGCGCGTGAACTTGGGCGTGTAGGCCGAGCGCACCTCACGCGCCTTCTTCGCGCCGTCCCAGAGCAAATCCACCACCGTCATCGCCATCGCCTTGGCGGGCATCACGTAGGCCATCTCCTCGTCGCAGACGGCAAAATCCTTGCTGTGGGCCGTGCCCGCGTAGCCGCCGGTGGAGATGTGCATAAAGGGGATGACGGAGCTGACGTCGCCCGCGTCCGTCGCGCCCATGAGCTCGTAACCGTACAGGTTCGCCTCCGCGCCCAGCAGTTTAGCGGCGTTGCCGGCGAACAGGCGGTTCAGCTCCGGGTCCTGGATCATCGGCAGGTATCCCGGCGTCTGCACGATGTCCAGCTGCGCGCCCACCGCCATCGCGCCCGCGCGCAGCGCGCGGTCCACCTTGGCCGACGCGTCCACAACCGCCTCGATCGTGCGCCCGCGCACGTACGTCTCCATGCGCACGTCCGCCGGCACGATGTTCACCAGGTCGCCGCCCTTGGTGATGATCGGATGCACGCGGATGCGGTCCTCGTCGCGAAACGTCTCGCGGTTCGCGTTGATCGCCATGATCGAGAGCGCCGCCGCGTTCAGCGCGTTCACGCCCGCGAAGGGCTCCGCGCCCGCGTGCGCCTCCTTGCCGTGGAAGCGCACGATCTTGCCCAGGAAGCCGGAGCTGTCGCAGTCGATCAAAAACCGGCGCTCCGTGACACCCGCGTGTGAATGGATCATCATGCCCGCGTCGATGCCCTCCAGCTGCCCCAGGCGGATGAACTCCTGCTTGCCGCCGAAGAACTCGATCTTGCCGTCCCGGCGCAGGCGCTCGCGGTACTCCAGCTCCACGTACTCCTCGGCCGGCACCGCCATAAAGACCGCGTCGCCGTCCAGGTGTTCCATAAACGGCGCAAGCCCCATCGCCGCCCCCAGCATCGAGGCGATCTGCGAATGGTGGCCGCACGAATGCGCCGCGCCCGTCTGCAGGTCGGCAAAGGGGTGCAGGGGACAGACGACCGCGTCCAGCTCGCCCATCACCAATACGCGCGCGCGGCTTTGCCCGCCCTTCGCCTCGGCCTTTACGCCCGTGAGGGCGATGCCGTCCTCGTGCGCCAGGCCCAGGCCGTCAAACGTCTCTCGTACGAGCTGAGACGTCTTGTATTCCTTGAACCCCAGCTCTGGATTGTGGTAAATTTGGTCGCCGATCGCGATGATCTCGCCCTTGCGCGCCTCTATGCCTTCCAATATATGCTGCTTTAATTGTTCCTTCGTCATTTTGCCGCCCTCTTTCCACCATGCTTCGGATGCATTATACCCGCACCGGGGACAAATTGCAACAAAAAGCGCGCGAACCGCAAGCCGCCTATTGACAGAACGTTTAGAATAGGATACGATTAAATCGTTCGGATTTACCCTCACATCGAAGCTTTAGGAGCGCCGCATGAATGCAAAAATTGGGTTGGCCAGCCGTGGTCTACACCCCTTTGATCTATTAATTACGAACATCCGCCTGTTAAACGTTATGACGATGGAGATCTACGAGGCCGTCTTGGGCATCGTCGAGGGCGACATCGCCTATGCCGGGCCGAGGCTGGCTACCCACAGCGCGAAGGAAACCCTCGACGGCGAGGGCATGTTCGCCGTGCCCGGCCTGATCGACAGCCATATGCACATCGAAAGCAGCATGATGACGCCCGCGCATTTCGCGCAGGCCGTGCTGCCCCTGGGCACGACGAGCGTCTGCGCCGACCCGCACGAGATCGCCAACGTGCTGGGCGAGGCGGGCGTCGCCCTGATGGCGCGCGCCTGCGCGGGCCTGCCGCTCACGGTGCACGTCATGGCCCCCTCCACCATCCCGAGCGCGCCGGGCTTTGAGACCTCCGGCGCGGACATCGACGCCGAGGCGGTGCGCCGCATGCTCGCCCTGCCCGGCGTGCTGGGGCTGGGCGAGGTGATGGACTTTAACGGCGTCGCCGCCGGGGATGCGCGCATGCTCGCCATCTGCCGGGCCGCGCGCGAGGCGGGCGTGCCGCTCGACGGGCACGTGCCCGCGCTGCACGGAGAAAGCCTGCAGGCCTTCGCCGCGCCGGGCATCGACTGCGACCACACCTACATGGACCCTGAGACGGTGCTCGAAAAGCTGCGCCTGGGCATGTGCGTGCAGATACAGGAGCGGTTCCTCACCCGCGAGCTAATGGAGGCCCTGAACCGGCTGAAGGTGCAAAACCGCGTCATGCTCGTCACCGACGACGTGCCGCTCACGCGCCTGAGCGCGCAGGGCCATTTGAACGCCGTGATGCAAAAGGCCATGGACCTGGGGCTCGACCCCCTGCTGTGCTACCGCTACGTCACGATCAACGCCGCGGACCGCCTGCGCCAGCACCGTGTGGGCGCTCTCGCCCCCGGGCGGCGGGCGGACGTCGTCCTGCTGCCCGACCTGCGAAAGGTGCGGCCCCGCGTGGTGCTCTGCGCGGGCAGGGTCGTGGCGCGGGACGGGCGGATGACGGTGGACATCCCGGACACGCCCTTTCCCGATGCCGCCTACCGCACGATGCGCATAAAGCCGCTCACGCTCGCCGATTTTGCGGTGCGCGCCAAGGTCTCAAAGGGCCGCGCGCGCGTCCATCTCATCGCGCAGGACGGCAAGACCTCCCGCACGGTGCTCGAGCAGGGCGACGTGCCCGTGCAGGGCGGCGTAGTGCAAAACGGCCCCTATACGAAGATGGCGGTCTTTTGCCGTCACGGAAGCGAAAGCCGCTCCCTCGGCTTCCTCTCGCA
This sequence comes from Bacillota bacterium, assembly GCA_023404715.1. GTDB lineage: Bacteria > Bacillota > Clostridia > Christensenellales > Aristaeellaceae > Beduinella. The sequence continues at coordinate 6,795 of JAEYAR010000138.1, forward strand.
CATGGAGGGCTTTCGCGGCGCGCTGGGCACCACCTACGCGCACGACTGCCATAACCTCACGATCTACGGCACGGACGACGCGGACATGCTGCTGTGCGCCAACCGCTTGATCGAGGCGGGCGGCGGCGTCTGCGCCGTGCAGGACGGCGAGGTGCTCAGCCTCATCCCGCTGCCCATCGCGGGCCTGCTGTGCGAGGAGGACCTGCCCACGCTCGCCCCGCGGCTGCGCGCGTTCCTCGCCGCCGTCAAAAGGACCGGCCTGCCGCACGAGGAGGCCCTCACATTCATGACGCTGATGCCGCTGGCCGTCTCGCCCTGCGTCAAGCTGACGGACAAGGGGCTGGTCGACGTGCTGGCGAAAAAAATGCTGCCCCTGATCGTCTGCGAGGAGGAAACGCCATGAGAAAACATCAGGCATTCTGGCTCTCGCTGCCCACGGTGCTCGCGCTGCTCGTGCTCTTCGTCGCCCCGATGGTCTACATCCTCGTGGGCACGCTGCGCACCGACGGGCTGCAATACTATGAAAAGTTTCTGACCGATTCCTTCTACCTGAACATCCTGTGGACGACGGTGAAGGTCTCGCTGCAGACCACGCTGATCTGCCTGCTGCTCGGCTACCCGGTCGCCTACTTCCTGGCGCGCACGCGCTCAAGGATCCGCAACCTGCTCATCATCATGACGGTGTTCCCCTTCCTCGTCAGCGCGGTCGTGCGCTCCTACGGGTGGATGGTCATCCTGGGCAAAAACGGCCTGCTCAACCAGCTGCTGCGCGGGGTGGGGCTGATTCAAAAGCCGCTGAGCATCCTGTACACGCCTACGGCCGTCCTCATCGGCCTCGTGCATTTGCTCACGCCCTACATGATCCTGAACATCACCAGCGTCATCCAGAGCATCGACCGCAATATCGAATACGCGGCGCACAGCCTGGGCGCGAGCCCGCTCAAGACCTTTTTCAAGGTGACGCTGCCGCTCTCCAGCCCCGGCATCATCTCCGGGTGCATCCTCGTCTTCACGCTGTCGATGACCTCTTACGTGACGCCCAAGCTGCTGGGCGGCACGAAATTCCGCATGATGAGCACGATGGTCTTTCAGGAGGTCAACGTCAACTTCAATTGGGGCTTCGCCTCGGCGATCAGCTACATCCTGCTGTTCGTGATTCTCGTAATCCTGCTCGTTTCCAACTACGCGGCGGGCCGCTATACCCGCCGGCTGGGGGGTGGCAAAAATGCGTGACGGCAAGGTCAGCCTGCTCGCCCGCATCGTGACGGTGCTGGTCTACCTCTTCCTGATGGCCCCGCTGGCGGTGATCATCCTCGCCTCGTTCAGCCCCACGCCGATCGTCACCTTCCCGCCCAAGGGCTTTTCCACCGAGTGGTACGCGAAGATCTTCGATTCCTCCACCAACTTCGTCAGCGGCTTCGTAAACAGCATGCAGGTCGCCGTCATCGCCACGGCCATCGACATCGTGCTGGGCGTCACGGCGGCGCTCGCCGTCAGCCGCTACCGATTCAAGGGGCGCGAGGCGCTGGTCACGTTCTTCACGTCGCCCATGTACGTGCCCTCCATCACGTTCGCGTTCGTGCTGCTCAACATCACCAGCGCGATCGGCGGCATCCCCTCGTTCGTGAAGATCCTGCTGGGCCACGTGGTCATCATCCTGCCCTACATCGTGCGCAACACGCTCGCGGTGCTCGCCGCCTTCAACTGGACGCTGGAGGACGCGGCGGCGGGCCTGGGCGCGAACGCCTGGCAGACATTCCGCCACGTGACCTTCCCGCTCATCAAGCCGGGCGTCACGGCGGGCGCGCTGCTCTCTTTCCTCTACTCGTTTGACGAGGTGGTCCTCTCCGGCCTGCTCAGCTCCGCCAAGTTCATGACGCTGCCGATCCGCATCATGAATTACATGGAGTTCTCTTTCGACCCCACGCTGGCCGCGGTCTCCACGCTGCTCATCCTCTTCTCCTTCATCGCGATCGTGCTGCTGGAGCGGTTCATGGGCCTGGATATGTTCGTCAAGCAGGATTGATCCCTGGGGCGCCGCCCCTGAGCACCCCCGCCGCGGGCCTGCCCCGGCGGCATCACGAAATGGAGGATGATCATGGCCTCTTTGGAGCTTTCCCACATCACGAAGCGCTTCGGCGATTTCACCGCCGTGCACGATTTGA